>JAYRLX010000238.1:0-5974 GCA_041905125.1 Caulobacter sp.
CGCTTTCAACCCCTCACCCGACCCACTTCGTGGGCCACCCTCTCCCGCACGGGGCGAGGGAGCAGGTGTTAAGCCCCGGCCGGAACCGGGAAGCCGCGCTTGCGCATCAGGGCGCCGATCTTGACGTCGCGGCCGCGGAAGGCGCGGAACTGATCGACCGGATCGACCGCGTTGCCCTTGGACATGATGTCCTCGTAGAGGCGCTTGGCGACGGCCTTGTCGTAGAAGCCGCCCGGCGCTTCCTGGAAGGCCTCCGCCGCGTCGGCGGTCAGGGTGTCGGCCCACAGATAGCTGTAATAGCCGGCCGAATAGCCGTCGCCGGAGAACACGTGACCGAACTGCGGCGTGCGGTGCCGCATGACGATCTCCTTGGGCATGTTCAGCTTGGCCAGCTCCTCGCGCTCGAACTTGTCCGGATCGATGTCGGCGTCGCCGGCCAGGTGCAGCTTCATGTCGATCAGGGCCGAGGCCAGATATTCGGTCGTGCCGAAGCCCTCGCCGAACTTGCCGGCCGCCTCGATCTTGTCGACCAGCGCCTTCGGGATCGGCTTGCCGGTCTGGTAGTGCAGGGCGAACTGGTTCAGCACCTGCGGCGTCGGCAGCCAGTGCTCGTTCAGCTGGCTGGGGAACTCGACATAGTCGCGCGCCACGTTGGTGCCGGACACGGTCGGATAGGTCGCATTGGCGTTCAGGCCGTGGATGGCGTGGCCGAACTCGTGGAACAGGGTGACGGCGTCGTCCCATGAGATCAGCAGAGGCTCGCCGGGCTTGCCCTTGATGAAGTTGGCGTTGTTCGAGACGATCGTCGTGATTTCGCCCTTGAACCGCTCCTGGGTGCGGTAGGCGTTCATCCAGGCGCCCGAGCGCTTGCCGGGGCGGGCGTAGGGGTCGAAGTACCACAGGCCGACGTGCTTGCCGCCGCGCGTCACCTCATAGACGGTGATGTCCTCGTGATAGACGGGGATGCCGGAAAGCTTCTTGAATTCAAAGCCGTACAGCTGGCCCGAGGCCCAGAACATGCCCTCGCGCAGCTTGTCCAGCTGCAGGTAGGGCTTCACCTCGTTCATATCGAGGTCGTACTTCGCCTTGCGGACCTTCTCGGCGTAGTACCGGTAGTCCCAGGGCTCCAGCTTGAAGCCCCCCTCCTTACTTTGAGAGGCCTCTTTATCGATGATCGCCTGCATGTCGGCGACGTCGATGGCGACCTGGGCGATGGCCGGGGTCCAGACCGCTTCCATCAGCGCCATGGCGTTCTCGGGCGTCTTGGCCATGGAGTCCTCAAGGCGCCAGTGGGCGTGAGTCTTGTAGCCCAAGAGCTTGGCGCGCTCGGCCCGCAGCTTCAGGATCTTGGAGATGATGGCGTTGTTGTCGGTCGCGCCGCCATTGTCGCCGCGGTTGACGAAGGCGCGCCAAACCTTCTCACGCGCGGAGCGGACCGGAGACTCGGTCAGGAACGGGTCGACGCTGGAGCGGGTGTTCACGACGATGAACTTGCCGGGCAGCTTGCGCGACTCCGCGTTCGAGGCGGCGGCCGCCTTGAGACTTTCGGGCAGGCCGACCAGATCCGCGTCGGAAAGCTCGATCCAGGTGTTCTCGTCCGCGAGGAGGTTCTGGCTGAACTTGGTGTAGAGGCCGGCCAGCTCGGTATTGATCGCGCCGACCCGCGCCTTGGCCTGGGGCGAGAGCTTGGCGCCGGCGCGCACGAAGTTGGTGTAGTAGATCCACAGGACCCGCTGCTGCTCGGGCGTCAGCTTGGCCTTGTCCGGCGAATTATAGACGGCCTCGATGCGGGCGAAGAGCGCGGCGTTCTGGTTGACCTTGTCGTAGTGGGCCGAGAGCTTGGGATCCATCTCCTCCTCGACCTTCTGGAAGTCCGGCGTGCTCATGTTCGAGCCCCAGATGTAATAGTAGGTCGAGACGCTGTTCAGCGTCCGGCCGGCGTCTTCCAGCGCCGCGATGGTGTTCTCGAAATTGGGCGCGGCCTTGTTGGCGGTGATCGCGTCGATCTCGGCCAGGTTCTTGGCCATGGCGGCCTCGAGCGCCGGCTTGAACTGCTCGACCTTGACCTTGTCGAAGGCCGGCACGCCACCATAGGGGCCGGTCCACTTCTGGAGCAGGGGATTGGACGCTTGGGCCATGGACACGCTGGGGCTGAGGGCGGCGGCGACCCCGGTGGCGGCCGCTGAGGCGAGGAACGTACGACGTTGCACGGAGGATCTCCGATGGATGTTTGTCCGGGACCGTAGGGCAAGGCTCCGAGGCCGTCACATGACAGGACTGTAACCTTTCGCGCTCGCGTGGACGGCGTCGGCCGGGAGCGCTAAAGCTGGGCTCATGATCGGCGTCTTCGACTCCGGCGTGGGCGGCCTGACGGTCCACCGCGCCCTCGTGCAGCGTCTGCCCCAGGCGGACTTCACCTATCTGGCCGACCAGGCCAACGCCCCCTATGGCGTCAAGACCGGCGAGGAGATCGTCGACCTGACCAAGGCCGGTTGCGAGCGCCTGTTCGAGCGCGGCGCCAGCCTGGTGGTCCTGGCCTGCAACACCGCCTCGGCCATCGCCCTGCGCCGCCTGCAGCAGGCCTGGCTGCCAGGCTATCGCAAGACGCTGGGGCGGCCGGTCAACATCCTGGGCATCATCGTCCCGACCATCGAGAAGGCCACCGGCCTGCCGTGGGAGCACGAGGCCGAGCGGCGCGGCGAAAAGGTCGAGCAGCTGGACATCCTGGGCGTCTTCGCCACCCAGGCCACGGTGCGCTCGCGGGTCTACGAGATCGAGATCGACAAGCGAAAGCAGGACCTGGCCGTATTCTCCGAGGCCTGCCCGGAGCTGGTGCCGCTGATCGAGGGCGACGCCTCGGCCGTGGATCTCGCCAAGGCGGTCGAGGGCCATGTCGAGGCGCTGAAGACCCGCATCGGCCGCTATCCGGACCGCGTCGTGCTGGGCTGCACCCACTACGAGATCATCGCCGACATCTTCCGCGCCGCCTTGCCGGCCGGAACGCCGCTGATCCAGCAGCCAGAGGCCACCGCTGACGCGCTGGAGCTCTATCTGGAGCGCCACCCGGAATACGATCCGGGGCAAGGCAGAAGCCGCGTCTTCCTGACCACCGGAACGCCAGGCCCGCAGAACGGCCTGGTCCAGAGCTTCTGGGGCGGGCCAGTGGCGTTCGAGGCGGCCTGAACAATGGGCTGGCTGAAACGAGTCCCGGTGTTCGCCTGGCTCGTGGCCCTAGCCTTCCTGATCTATTCGAACTTTTTCGCGCCGCCCGCGCTGGTGGCGCAGGATTGGTGGCTGATCCTCGGCGTTGCGGTGTTCTGGGCCAGCTATTTCGGCTGGCGGTGGGCGACGGGGTTTCTCGCTCGCCGGCGGTCCTGAACCGAGATGTTCTGAATCCTTTCCTGACGAACGTCGTAAACGCCTCTTAACCCTCTTCGGCCAAAACATGGTGGTTCGACCCATTCTGGCGGGTCGCGAGACGTGTTTGAGTTCGGAGACTTTCATGGCGCGAGCGGCGCGGCGATCCCCGACGGAGCTCCTTTGGGATGCGATCCGTTTTGGCTGGGTCCAGCCCTGGACCGCCCGGTTCCGCGGCGGCGTTATCACCGTGCTCGGCGCGGTGCTGCTGCTGGCCATCGCCACCTACAACGCCACCGATCCCAGCCTGAACGCCGCCAGCGGCGAGCTCGCCCGCAACGCGCTGGGCGGGGTCGGCGCGGCGATCTCCGACCTCCTGATGCAGTCCCTGGGCCTGGCCGCCTGGGGGGTCGCCCTGCTGATGCTGGTGTTTGGCGTCACCCGCGTGGCTCAGGCCGATCCGGACGCCGAGCGCAAGTCGATGCGTCAGCGCGCCATGGTCGGCGCCGTCGGCCTGCTGGCCCTGGCCGCCGTGCTGGCCGCGCCGCCGCCGCCGGCCATCTGGCAGCTGGAAAAGGGGCTGGGCGGATTCTGGGGCGAGGCCCTGCTGCACGGCGTGGCCGGAACCCTGCGCTTCGCTCACATCCCCGGCGCGACGGTGATCGCCGCCGTGCTGTTCGCGATCGCCGCCGTCTTCGCCCTCGGCTTCGCGATCGGCGTCCGCGACATCGATCCCGAGGTGATCCAGGCCGCCCTGCGCCCCCGTCCGCGCCAGGAGCCCGCGCCCGCCCAGGCCGCTCCGGCCAAAGCCCCGCGCGCCAAGAAGGAAAAGGCCGAAGCGCCCAAGCGCGCCAGCCGCCTGCCGCCGCTGGACGAGGAAGACGACGCCACGGCCATCGCCGCCGCCACGGCGGCGATGGCTCCGGAGCGCGCCTACACCCCGCCGCCCGCCGTCCAGGACGACGAAGACGACTTCGAGGACTCGCTGGACGCCCGGCCCATGGCGATCGCCAAGCCGAAGGTCACCCCCAAGGAGTCCGGCCGCGAGCAGCGCGAGCAGCAGAAGGCGTTCGATTTCGAGGGCGACGGCGGCTTCCAGCTGCCCGAACTGGCCATGCTGGCCAAGTCGAAGCCGCGCTCGTCCGAGGTCGACGCCGCGGCCCTGCGCCAGAACGCCCGTCTGCTGGAAAGCGTGCTGGCCGAGTTCGGCGTGAAGGGTCAGATCGATCAGATCCGCCCCGGCCCGGTCGTCACCATGTACGAACTGGTGCCGGCGCCCGGTGTGAAGACCGCCCGCGTCGTGGCCCTGGCCGACGACATCGCCCGCTCGATGAGCGTGATCTCGTGCCGCGTGGCCGTGGCCCAGGGCCGCAACGCCATCGGCATCGAAATGCCCAACTCGCGGCGCGAGACCGTCTATCTGCGCGACCTGCTGTCCAGCGCCGACTACGAGAAGGCCAGCCAGATCCTGCCGATGGCCTTGGGGGAAACGATCGGCGGCGAGCCCTATATCGCCGACCTCGCCAAGATGCCCCACCTGCTGATCGCAGGCACCACCGGCTCGGGTAAGTCGGTGGGCGTCAACGCAATGATCCTGTCGATCCTGTACAAGCTGCCGCCCGAGAAGTGCCGCTTCATCATGGTCGATCCCAAGATGCTGGAACTGTCGGTCTATGACGGCATCCCGCACCTGCTGGCCCCCGTCGTGACCGATCCGAAGAAGGCCGTGGTGGCGCTGAAGTGGACCGTCCGCGAGATGGAGGACCGTTATCGCCGCATGTCCAAGATCGGCGTGCGCAACATCGCCGGCTATAACGAGAAGGCCAACGAGGCGCTGGCCAAGGGCGAGCATTTTGAACGTACGGTTCAAACGGGGTTCGATGAGGCCGGCCGCCCGATCTACGAGACCGAGCAGATCCGTCCCGAGGCCATGCCCTATCTGGTCGTGGTCATCGATGAGGTCGCCGACCTGATGATGGTGGCCGGCAAGGACATCGAAGGCGCCGTGCAACGCCTGGCCCAGATGGCCCGCGCCGCCGGCATCCACCTGATCATGGCGACCCAGCGCCCGTCGGTCGACGTCATCACGGGCACCATCAAGGCCAACTTCCCGACCCGGATCAGCTTCCAGGTCACCTCGAAGATCGACGCCCGCACCATCCTGGGCGAGCAGGGCGCCGAACAGCTGCTGGGCCAGGGCGACATGCTCTACATGGCCGGCGGCGGCCGCATCACCCGCCTGCACGGCCCGTTCGTCAGCGACGGCGAGGTCGAGGCCGTGGCGAAATTCCTCCGCGACCAGGGCGTGCCCCAGTACCTGGAAGAGGTCACCGCCGGCGGCGACGAGGAGCAGGAAGAGGCCATCGAGGCGGCGTTTGGCGGCGAGGGCGGTTCAAACGACCTCTACGACCACGCGGTGGCCGTGGTCACCCGCGACCGCAAGGCCTCGACCAGCTACATCCAGCGGCGCCTGCAGATCGGCTACAACCGCGCCGCCTCGCTGATGGAGCGGATGGAGAAGGAAGGCGTCGTCGGCCCGGCCAACCACGCCGGCAAGCGCGAGATCCTGGCCCCGCCGCCCCCGGCGCTTTGATTCCTCCGACCTCCCCGGCGAATG
>JAYRLX010000239.1:0-5973 GCA_041905125.1 Caulobacter sp.
GCGATCGTGACGGCTGTCGGGGGTGGTCGAGCGGGATCAAGGTTCGGGCTGAAATCGCCCGGACGGTCCGGGGACCGGGTCGCCAGCCCGGCCCGCCCGTCGGGGGCCTCTTTCGGAAGCGGGTTAAGACCCCGCGCGTCGAAGGCTCACCGGATAACGGCTACGCGGAGCGTTCAGGCTTCGTCGAAACGGTAATCACTACTCATATTCCGGACGTCGTCCGGGCGCTCCGCTTCCCCTTCCGTCCCTTCAGCGGCCCAGCCGCGTGAAGCGGGAAAGCCGCGTCTAGTTCGGCAGCGCCTTGACGAACGCCTTCACCACCGTCGCCGAATTGTCCGAGGCCAGGGCCATGAAGGTGTGCATCTCGTTGGCGCCCGCGCCGCCGCCGGCCAGGTCCGACAGGCTGCGGAAGGCGATGAACGGGGTCTTGTTGACCAGGGCCACATGGGCGACGGCGGCGCTCTCCATGTCAACCAGCCGGGCCTCGAAGGCCGAGCGCAGGTACTTGCGGTAGGCGGCGTTGTCGAGGAACACCGGAGCCGAGACTCCGGCCCCGCCGATCACCACCTTGGGCGGATGGACCAGGCACTTGTCGGCGGCGCAGCGCTGCAGGGCGACCGAGGCGGCGACGGTCTTGGCGGTCTCCAGCAGGGCGGGGTCCGACGGGAACCAGACGCGGCCCTCGGGCGCCGACGGCAGGATGATCGCGCGCGGATAGATCATGCCGTAGTTGGGCAGGGTGCTGTTGCGGATGCTGGGCGAGACGTCGAAGCCCTTGTCCGTCTCGCGGGCGAAGGCGCTTTCCAGGTTCTGGGCCCAGCGGTCGGCCACCACCACGTCGCCGATGTCCAGGCCCTCGTCGACGCCGCCGGCGATGCCGGAGAAGACGATGCGGGTGATGTTGAAGCGGTCCAGCGCCATCTGGGTGGTCATGGCCGCATTGACCATCGACACGCCGCTGAGGAACACGACGACCGGCTTGCCCTCCATCTGGCCGGTCGTGAACTTCACGCCGTTCACGTCGAAGGTCTTGGGATCCTGGGTCGCGGCGTTCAGCGCGCCGATCTCGGGCGGGAAGGCCGAGATCACCGCCACGCGCGGCGTCTCGTCCAGGCGCTGGGCGAGGGCGGGCGAGACCAGCAGGGCCACGAAGGCCAGGACGAGGACGGGCAGGCGCATGGCGACTCCTTGAACGGTCCCGCCTGCTTAGCGGCGAGCGGGCCCGAGCCCAAGGCCTCGTCGCGCTCGCGACGCCGATCAGCGGCGGTTGATGATTTGTCCGCCTTTGACGACCAGCACGACATCGCGCGTCGCCTCGATCGCTTGCGTCGGATCGCCCTTCACCGCGACGAGGTCGGCGAGATAGCCGGGCTTCAGCTGGCCCAGGCTGTCGGCCCGTCCCAGGGCCTTGGCGTCGACCGCCGTCGCGGCCAACAGGGCCTGGACCGGGGTCATGCCGGCCTTGACCATCAGGACCAGTTCGCGGGCGTTGTCGCCGTGGCGGAACACGCCGACATCGCTGCCCATGCCGATCGTCACGCCGCTCTTCAGGGCCAGCTTGAAGGCCCGGTCGGCGTTGCGCATCGCCGCCGTCGGCGGAGTCTTGCCGGCGACATAGCCGCCGAAATAGGTCGAGGTGCTCTCGACCGCCGTCAGGGTCGGGAAGAAGACGACGCCCTTCTCGGCCATCAGCTTGAAGGTCGCTTCCGAGCCGCCATAGCCGTGCTCGATAGTGTCGACGCCGGCCAGCACGGCGCGTCGCATGCCCTCGTCGCTAGACGCGTGGGCCGAGACCGGGCGGCCGCCGGAATGGGCCGTTTCGACGAGGGCCTTCAGCTCCTCGAGGCTGAAGGTCGGCTGGGTCGAGCCGTCGGGGCCGACGCGATAGTCGGCGTAGACCTTGATCCAGTCGGCCCCGGCGCCAGCCTGCTCGCGGACGGCCTTGATCACCTCGGGGACGCCGCTGGCTTCCTGCGCGCCCTGCGGAATCTCGGCCTCGGGATTGAAGTTGCGGCGCGCCGGGCCGTAGGCGCCGGTCGCCACGATGGCCTTGGTGGCGACGAACAGGCGGGGGCCCGGGATCAGGCTGTCATTGATCGCCTTCTTCAGCGGGACGTCGGCCGTCCCGACGCCCTCGGTGCCCAGGTCGCGCAGCGTCGTGAAGCCCGCCTCAAGCGTCGCCTTGGCCTGCGCGCCGGCCCGCAGGGTCCGATAGGTGGGGCTCTCCTTCAGCACCTGATCGTCCCACGAGGTCTCGTTGTACGGGTGCAGGAAGAGGTGGCTGTGCAGGTCCATCAGCCCCGGGATCACCGTCGCGCCCGGCAGGTCGATGACCTGGGCGTCCTTGGCGTCGATGGCGTTCAACGGGCCGACGGCGGCGATCCTGTCGTCCTTGACCAGCACGGCCCAGCCGGCGTGCGGCGGCCCGGCGTCTTCCGCCGTCCAGACCCGGGCGGGCTTCAGCAGGATCGGCTGGGCGGCCTGGGCGAGGCCAGGGGCGAGGATCAGGGCGAGGGCGGTGAGCAGGCGGCGCATGGGCGACTCGTTTGACTGACGATCCCGCAGCTAAACCCGAACCGCTCAGACGCCAAAGCGCAGATGGATCAGCGGATAGGCGCGACCCTGGCCGTCGGTCGCCGACCAGCCCGTCGGCTCGAAGCCCATGTGGCGATAGAAGCCGATCGCCTGGTCGTTCTGCTCGTTGACGTCCGTGGTCAGGATGGGATGCACCGCCAGGGCGTACTCGATCAGCATCCGGCCGACACCGGCGTCGCGATGCTCCGGATCGATGAACAGCGCTTCCATGTGCGAGCCGTCGATCAGCATGAAGCCGACGGGCCGATCGCGGCGGTCGACGGCGACCGTCAGCGGCGCATTGGGCAGGAAGGCCTCGACCTCACGGCCGATCGCCGCCCGATCCTCGGGGCTGAGGAAGTCGTGCGTGGCGTCCACGGCGGCGGCCCAGATCTCGACGACCCTTGGGCCGTCTTCGGGGCGAGAGGGACGGAGCCTGATCATGACTTGGGGTTAGACGATCGGCGCTCGAAGAAGAAGAGCGCACCTCAAAGTTCTTCGCCTTCCTGGGCCTCGTGCCCAGGACCCAGCGTTCAGGTTCGCTGCGTTAGGACTGAAGCCATGGCCCTTACGCCGCGCGATCGAGGAGCAGCCGCGCCTTCCGCCAGCATGGGTCCTGGGCACAAGGCCCAGGAAGGCTGGGAAGAAACTAGATCAGATCTCCTGATTGTACTTGCCGACCCGGTCGCCCAGGCGCGGCTTGACCTCCTGGCGGAAGAGGGCGCGCATGTCGTCTTCCGACTGGGTGCTCTCGACGACCACGACGATCTCGGGCTTGTTCGACGAGGCGCGGACCAGGACCCAGGAGCCGTCTTCCAGGTGCACCCGCACGCCGTTGACCGTGATCACTTCGGTGATCTTGCGGCCCAGGATCGAGCCGCCGGCCGCGAACAGGTCCTCGTACTCCTTCACCACGTCGGCGACGACGCCGTACTTCTTCTCGTCGTCACAGTGCGGGCTCATGGTCAGGGAGGTGAAGGCCACCGGCAGCGCCTTCTTCAGCTCGCTGAGCTTCTTGCCGGGGTTGCGGTCCAGCATCGACAGGATGGCGGCGGCGGCCACCAGACCGTCGTCATAGCCGCGGCCCAGCTCGCCGTTCATGAAGAAGTGGCCGCTCTTCTCGAAGCCGGCCAGGGCGTTCAACTCGGCGCTCTTGCGCTTGATGTAGCTGTGGCCCGTCTTCCAGTAGAGCGTCGTGCAGCCGTGTGCGCTGAGGATCTCGTCGGTGGCGTAGAGGCCGGTCGACTTGACGTCGACGACGAAGGTCGCGCCCGGATGCAGCGGGGCCAGGTCGCGGGCCAGCATCAGGCCGATCTTGTCGGCGAAGATCTCCTCGCCCTCGTCGTCGACCACGCCGCAGCGGTCGCCGTCGCCGTCGAAGCCCAGGGCGATGTCGGCGCCGTGCTCACGGACGGCTTTCGCCATCTCGTGCAGCATCTCGTGGTCTTCCGGGTTCGGATTGTACTTGGGGAAGGTGTAGTCGAGGTCGGTGTCCATCGGGATCACCTCGGCCACGCCCATCTTCTTCAGGGCCTCGACCACGAAGGCGCCGGCCGTGCCGTTGCCACAGGCGGCGATCACTTTCAGCGGGCGCTTCAGGCTGGCGCGCTTGGCGACGTCGTCGATATAGCGCTGGGCCTCGCCCTCGACGCGCACCAGCTTACCACCCGGGCGTTCCACGAACTGGGCGCCGAGCACGATGTCCTTCAGGCGGCTCATCTCGTCAGGGCCGAAGGTCAGCGGCTTCTGGGCGCCCATCTTCACGCCGGTCCAGCCGTTCTCGTTGTGGCTGGCCGTGACCATGGCCACGCAGGGGATGTCGAGGTCGAACTGAGCGAAATAGGCGGTCGGCGACAGGGCCAGGCCGATGTCGTGCACCTCGCAGCCGGCGCTGATCAAACCGAGGATCAGGGCGTTCTTGATCGACGACGAGTACGAGCGGAAGTCGTGGCCGACCACGATCTTCGATTGGCCCAGCTCGTGGATGTAGGTCCCAAGACCCAGGCCCAGGGCCTGGACGCCCAGCAGGTTGATCTCCGGCCCGAACAGCCAGCGCGCGTCGTACTCGCGAAAGCCCGTCGCCTTGACCAACGGCTCGTTTTCATAGGCGGCGGTATTGGGAACGAGATCGGCGCGCGGCGCGGAGAACATCAAGAAGCTCGCTTCAGTTGTGACAAAGTCGCTTTAGCCGCCCAGATCGAGAGCGACTAGCGCGATCACATGACAAGGTTCGGAAAAATCAGATGTGACCTAGATCACGCCGGCGCGGAGCAGGTCGTGGACATGGAGCACGCCGACCGGACGTTCGGCCTCGACCACGAACAGCACCGTGATCCGGCGATCGTTCATCACCTTCAGCGCCTCGGCCGCCAGAGCGCCGGGGGCGATGACCAGGGGCGCGCGGGTCATGACCTCGCCGGCGGTATGCTGGAGAAGCCCGTCCATGTGCCGGCGCAGGTCCCCGTCGGTGATCAGGCCGGCCAGACGGCCTTCGGCGTCGACCACGCCCACCGCGCCGAAGCGCTTTTCGCTCATCACCAGAAGGGCGTCGGGCATGGGCGCGTCGACGCCGATCAGCGGCAGCTCGCCTTCGCCATGCATCAGGTCGGCGACCGTGCGCAGCATGGCGCCCAGCTTGCCGCCCGGATGGAAAACCCGGAAGTCGCTGGCCGTGAAGCCGCGGCGTTCCAGCAGGGCCACGGCGATGGCGTCGCCCAGGGCGATCTGCAGGGTGGTCGAGGTGGTCGGGGCGTTGACCTCGGCGGTGGCCTCGGGTGCGTCGGGCAGGCGCAGCACGATATCGCCGCCGCGACCCAGCTGGCTGTCTTCGAACGCCGTCATGGCGATCAGCGGGATCGAGAAGCGCTTGGCGTAGGCGATGACGTCCGACAGTTCGCGGGCTTCGCCGGATTTCGACAGCGCCAGGATCACATCATCCGGGCCGATCATGCCCAGGTCGCCGTGGCTGGCTTCGGCCGGATGCACGAACATCGCCTGGGCGCCGGTCGACGCCAGGGTCGCGGCGATCTTGCGCGCCACGTGGCCGGACTTGCCGATGCCGGTGCAGACGATCCGGCCCTTGGCGTTGAACAGGGTCTCGACGGCCCGGACAAAGGCCTCGTCCAGCGATTGGGACAAGGTCTTGAGCGCGTCGGCCTCGACGCTCAGCACCCGGCGACCGACGGCGATCGCGTCGAAGGCGCTCATTGGTCGTCCTGGCGGGACTGGGCCCGGCTGGCCGCTTCGACAGCCTTGCGGGCCGCTTCGTCCCGACGCGCGGCGGCGTCCTTCTCGCGCTGGATCTTCGCCTTCATCTCGGGCGTCTGCTGGACCGGCGTATGGCCGAAGGGCCCCCACGAGCGCGCGCCCTGGCCTTGCGGCCAGACGAGGGAGAAGGCG
>JAYRLX010000240.1:0-5968 GCA_041905125.1 Caulobacter sp.
GCCACCTCCCCCAGTGGGGGAGGAGAAACTCACAACCGATCCCGCAGCGCGTACCAGCTGAGCCCCGCCACCGTCAGCGGCCAGCGCAGCCAGCGCCCGCCTGGGAACGGCGGGGTCGGGACGCGCGACAGCAGGTCGAGCGCCTCGGTGTTCCCCTCCGCCAGCAGCCTGCCGACATAGGGCGCCAGCATCACCCCCTGGCCCGAATAGCCGGACGCCACGCGCACGCCCGGGGCGATCTCGCCGACGAACGGCATCCGGCTCAGGGTGATGCCCAGGGTCCCGCCCCAGGCGTGGGTGATCGGGGCGTCGGCGAGGCGCGGATAGACCTTGGCGAGGTTCTTCCGAACCAGGCCGGCGATGTCGCGCGGGAAGCCGGGGCGGTAGTTCTCGCCGCCCCCGAACAGCAGCCGGCCATCGGGCGTCTTGCGGAAGTAGTTCACGACGAAGCGGCTGTCCGACACGGCCGCGTTCGAGCGGATGATCTCGTCGGCCAGCGCGCCCAGCGGCGCGGTGACAGCGATGAAGTTGTTGATCGGCATGACCCGCGCCCGCGCCGGGCCGGCCATGGCGTTCAAGCAGCCGTCGCCGGTGAGGATCAGCCGCTCGCAGGTCACCCGGCCCCGCGCGGTCTCGACCACGATCTTGCCGCCCTCGCGCCGCCAGGACTCGGCTCGGGTGTGTTCGTGGATCGCAGCGCCCGTCGCCATGGCGCGCTGGGCCATGCCTTGGGCCAGCTTCAGCGGATGGACGTGGCCGCCGCCGCGGTCGATCAGGCCGCCGAAATAGACGTCGGTTCCGAGCTCGTGGGCGAGCTCTTCCTCGCCGATCAGCGCCAGTTCCTCATAGCCGTACTGGATCGCCATCAGCGCCACATAGGCCGCGTCCTCGACCTCGCCGTTGGGCTTGTGGCGGGCGTGGATCATGCCCGCCCGCCAGTCGCAGGCGATCGTGTCGGTCAGGGTCCCGAAGTGGGCGCGAGCGTCCTCGGCCAGGCGCCACAAGGCGTGGGCGTCGTCCTGGCCGACCGTCTTCTCCAGCCAGGCCTGGTCGCGCCGTTGGCCCGTATGGACCTGTCCGCCGTTGCGGCCGGTGGCGGCGCAGCCGACGTGCGCGGCTTCGAGGACGATGGCGCGGTCGCCCAGGGCCATCGCCGCGCCGAGGCCGGTGAAGCCCGCGCCGACGATGCAGACCTCGGCGGTGGCGTCGCCGTCGAGGGGCGGGAGGTCGGGGACGTCAGAGGCGGTGGCGGCGTACCAGTTCCCCGTCATCACTCGCCCCCACCTGATCGCTTCGCGATCGTCCGCCCCCATAGGGGGCGGAAGGTGCGCGCCAGCCTTCTTCCCCCTATGGGGGAGGAGGGCCGCAGGCCCGGAGGGGGCAAATAACCCCTACACATTCAGCAGCAGGAATTCCCGCTCCCACGGGCTGATCGTGCGCATGAAGGTCTCGTACTCGGCCTGCTTCACGCGATCATAGGCGGCGCAGAAGGTGGGCCCCAGGATGTCGACCAGCGGCTGGCAGGCCTCGAACAGCTTCAACGATTCCGACAGGCTGCGCGGCAGCTCCACGCCCCGGACGCTGGCGTCGGTGGCGACCGGTTCGGCGGGCTTGAGGCCCTGGACCATGCCCAGATAGCCCGCCGCCAGCGAGGCGGCGATCGCCAGGTACGGATTGGCGTCCGACGAGGGGATGCGGTTCTCCAGGCGCCGGTTGGCCGGGTCCGACGGCGGCACGCGCAGGCCGCAGGTGCGGTTGTCGTAGCCCCACTGGGTGTTGACCGGCGCGCCGCTGTCCCGGGCGATGCGGCGGTAGCTGTTCACGTACGGCGCCAGGATCGCCATGATCGCCGGCAGGAAGGTCTGCTGGCCGGCGATGAAGCCGTGGAACAGCGCCGTCTCTTCGCCGTCCTCGCCCGAGAACAGGTTGCGCCCCTTCTTGTCGACGATCGACTGGTGGATGTGCATGGCGCTGCCCGGCTCGCTGGCCATGGGTTTGGCCATGAAGGTCGCGTAGATCTCGTGCTCCAGCGCCACCTCGCGGATGGTGCGCTTCATCATGAAGACCTGGTCGGCCAGCTCCAGCGGATGGCCGTGCCGCAGGTTGATCTCCATCTGGGCCACGCCGCTTTCGTGGATCAGGGTGTCGATCTCCAGGCCCTGGCGCTCGGAATATTCGTACATGTCCTCGAACAGAGCGTCGAACTCGTTGACCGCGCTGATCGAATAGCCCTGCCGCCCGGTCTCCGGACGGCCCGAACGGCCGATCGGCGGCTTGAGCGGGTAGTCCGGGTCGGTGTTGCGATCGACGAGATAGAACTCGATCTCCGGCGCGACGATCGGGCTCCAGCCCTTCTCGTCATAGAGCGCCAGCACCCGCCGCAGCACCTGGCGCGGCGCCTCCTCGACGGGACGGCCATCGGGGTGGAAGGCGTCGTGGATCACCTGGGCTGTCGGGTCCTGGGCCCACGGCACGGCGGCCAGGGTCGCGAAGTCCGGGGTCAGGAAGATGTCGGTGTCGGACTGCACCGCGTTCACCGCCCCCTCGAACTCGGGGAAGTCTCCGGTGATGGTCTGGTAGAACACCGCCAGCGGCAGGTTCATCGACGGCGTGCCGAGGAACTTGCGCACCGGCATAATCTTGCCGCGCGCCACGCCGGCCAGATCGGGCACCACGCACTCGATCTCCTCGATGCTCTGGCGCGCGAACCAGGCCCCCGCCTCCTCCAGCGTCGAGACGCCGCGATCGAGAGTGTTCTCGCGCTTGGCCTTGTTGTGCTTGGGCTTCATGACACCGCCTCCGGTTTCAGCGCGCGGAGGATGGGCTCGGCTTCGGTCAGGGACCGCTCGATGATGCCGACCAGCTCGTCGATCTCGGCGTGGGTGATGATCAGCGGCGGGCAGCAGACGATGCTGTCGCGGATGGCGCGGACCATAAGGCCGTTCTTGATGCAGATGTCGCGGACGATCGGCCCCGCCTCGCCTTCCTTGTCCAGGAAGCGATGGTTGGTCCCCTTCTCGCGGACGATCTCGACCGCCCCGATCAGGCCCAGCGAGCGGGTCTCGCCGACCAGCGGGTGGTCGTTCAGCCGGGCCAGGGCCTTGGCGAGGTAGGGGCCCGCGTCGTCGCGGGCGCGCTCGACCAGGCCCTCGCGCTCGAGGATCTCGATGTTCTTCAGCGCCACGGCCGCGCAGGTCGGGTGGCCGGAGTACGTAAAGCCGTGGATGAAGTCGCCGCCCTTCTCGCGCAGCTCGGCGACGATGTGGTCGGCCACGCCCACGGCCGAGATCGGCAGGTAGCCGGACGACAGGCCCTTGGCCATGGCGATCAGGTCCGGCTTGATGCCGTAGTGCTGGTGGCCGAACCACTGGCCCAGCCGCCCGAAGCCGCAGATCACCTCGTCGCAGACCAGCAGAATGCCGTACTTGCGGCACAGGGCCTCGACCGCCGGCCAGTAGCCGTCCGGCGGGATGATCACCCCGCCCGCGCCCTGCACCGGCTCGCCGATGAAGGCCGCGACGTTCTCGGGCCCGACCTCGAGGATCTTGTCTTCGATCTCCTTGACGGCGCGGTCGCGGAAGGCGGCCGGATCCTCGCCGAAGCCGTCGCCGAATTGATAGGGCTGCATCACGTGGGCGACGCCGGGGATAGGCAGGTCGCCCTGCACATGCATGTGCTTCATGCCGCCCAGCGACACGCCCGCGACGGTCGAGCCGTGATAGGCGTTCCAGCGGCTGATGAAGACCTTGCGCTGCGGCTGGTCCTTCAGCTTCCAGTAGTGGCGTACCAGGCGGAAGACAGTGTCATTGGCCTCCGAGCCCGACGAGTTGAAGAACACGTGGGTCAGGTGGCCGCCCATCTTCTCGGCGATCTTGGCGGCCAGCTTCACGGTCGGCGGCGTCGTCGTCTTGAAGAAGGTGTTGTAGTACGGCAGCTCCAGCATCTGGTCGTAGGCGGCCTCGGCCAGCTCGGTGCGCCCGTAGCCGACATTGACGCACCACAGTCCGGCCATGCCGTCGAGGATGCGGTGGCCATCGCCGTCGGTGATGTAGCAGCCGTCGGCCCGGGTCACGATCCGGCTGCCGCCAAGTTCGAAGATCACCTTGTGGTCGGCCTGGGCCGGCAGGTGGTGGGCGAGGTCGAGACGCTTGAGCTCGGCGACGTCGTGGTTGCGGATGGGGACGGTCATCTTGAAGCTCCTGGGTCTTAAACGACGAGCGGCGCGCCTCTGAGGGCGCGTCCGAAGATTTCGAAGAAGATCTGCGATTGCCGGTTCTGCGCCGGCTTCCATTCGGGGTGCCATTGGACGGCCAGCACGGGCGCGCCGTTGACGGTGGCGGAGAAGCCCTCGACCACGCCATCCGGCGCGCGCGCCTCGACGGCGAGCCCTTCGCCCAGCCGGTCGACGCCCTGATAGTGGACCGAGTTGACCACCGCCGCCTCGGCGCCGAACGCGCGGGCCAGCACGCCGCCGGGTGAGAGGGCGACCTCGTGCAGGTGGTCGAACATGCCGTTGAAATCGACGTCGTCCGGCGCGTGGTGAGCGATCAGGTCCGGGTTGGCCGCCATGTCCCGGCGCAGCGTGCCGCCGAAGGCGACATTGATCTCCTGGAAGCCCCGGCAGATCCCGAACACCGGCTTGCCCAGGTCCAGCACGGCCTTGATCAGGTCGGCGGTCATGCCGTCGCGGGCCGCGTCGAACGGCCCGGGCGCGTCGCCGATCTCCTCGCCATAGAGGGCCGGGTCGAGGTTCGAGGGGCTGCCCGTCAGCATCAGCCCGTCCAGCCGCCCAGCCACCTCGGCCGCCCGCATCCTTCCCGGCAGGGACGGGACCAGCAGCGCCGCCACGTCGCCGTAGGCCATCGTCGCCTCGACATAGCGGCTCATCACCGCCTGGGCCGGTTCGATCCCGACGGTGCGCGTGCAGCAGATGATTCCGGCGACGGGGCGGACGGTCATGGCGTCAACTCAACAGCACCGCCGGCGAGCAGGCGTGCCAGCACAGCCACACCGTCTCGCCCAGCTTGAAATCCTCTTGGTCCCAGCGGGTCAGGTTCGAGCGCTGGACCTTCACGCGCCGGCCTCCCCCATTGGGCGTAATGACCTCGACCTCGTAGGTCGACGACCCGCCCAGATAGGCCTCGTGCTTGATGACGCCAGCCACCGCGTTGAAGCCTTTCGGGCAATCGCCCAGGTTCGGCGGCTCATCGCCTTCCTTTTTGTGAAGCTCGATCTTCTCGGGGCGGATCGCCGCCCAGGCCGTGCCGCCGCGCGGGCCGGTGACGCCGTGGTCCAGGAAGATATCGACCGGCAGGTCCGGCGACTTGATCACCGCGTGGCTGGGCTCGTCGACGGCCAGCACCCCTTCGAACAGGTTCACCTGACCGATGAAGTCGGCGACGAAGCGGCTGTTGGGGAACTCGTAGAGGTCGCTGGGCGTGGCCACCTGCTGCAGCACGCCCTTGCTCATCACCGCGCAGCGCGACGCCAGAGCCAAGGCCTCGTCCTGGTCGTGGGTGACCATGATGAAGGTGATCCCGACCTTCTCCTGCAGGGTGCAGAGCTCGGTGCGCATCTGCTCGCGCAGCTTGGCGTCCAGGGCCGACAGCGGCTCGTCCAGCAGCAGCACGCGGGGACGCTTGACCAGCGCCCGGGCCAGGGCGACCCGTTGCCTTTGGCCGCCCGACAGCTGGTCGGGCTTGCGCTCGCCGAGGCCGCCCAGCTGCACCAGCTCCAGCGCCTCGGCCACGCGGGCGTCGCGTTCGGCCTTGGGCACGCGATCGACCTTCAGGCCGTAGGCGACGTTGTCGGCCACGGTCATGTGCGGGAAGACGGCGTAGGACTGGAACACCATGTTCACCGGCCGCTTGTTGGGCGGCACGTTCACGATGTCCTGGCCGTCGATCAGGATGCGCCCCTCGGTCGGGGTCTCGAAGCCGGCCAGCATCCGCAGCAGGGTGGTCTTGCC
>JAYRLX010000241.1:0-2894 GCA_041905125.1 Caulobacter sp.
GCCACCATGAACAGCAGGAACGGGGTCGAGCTGTATTCGACCTGATAGCCGGCCACGAGTTCGGATTCGGCTTCCGGCAGGTCGAAGGGCGGACGGTTCGTCTCGGCGAGACCCGAGATGTAGAACATGCCCATGGCCACGACCATGACCGGCAGCAGGATGATGTTCTTGAGGCCGCCGCCGCCGAACACGTTCCAGTTCCAGATCCAGCCCGACTGCTTCTCGACGATGGTCGAGAGGTTCATCGAACCGGCCAGCAGGATCACCGTGATGATGATCAGGCCGATCGACACTTCGTACGAGACCATCTGCGCCGCCGAGCGCAGCGCGCCGAGGAACGGGTACTTCGAGTTCGAAGCCCAGCCGCCCATGATGATGCCGTAGACGCCCAGCGAGCTCATCGCCAGCAGGTAGAGAATGCCGACGTTGAGGTTCGAGACGACCCAGCCCGGCGCGAAAGGCACGACGGCCCAACCGACGAAGGCCAGGATCAGGCTGATCAGCGGGGCCAGCAGGAACACCACCTTGTCGGCGCCGGCCGGGACCACGATTTCCTTCAGCACGAACTTGAAGAAGTCGGCGAAGGACTGCAGCAGGCCGAAGGGACCCACGACGTTGGGGCCCTTGCGCATCTGGACGCCAGCCCAGATCTTGCGGTCGGCCAGCAGCAGGAAGGCCAGGCTCAGCAGAACCCAGATCACGACCAGCAGGATGCCGCCGGTCGTCAGGCCAAACCAGAGAAGCGGAGAATTCGAGCCCACGGGTTACTCCGCAGCGATCTTGGCGGCGCCGGAAGCCACGGCCGCGCATTCGGCCATGGTCACGCTGGCGCGCGCGATGGGGTTGGTCAGGTGGAAAGCCTTGATCGGGCTCTCGAACGGCGCGTCCGAAGCCTCGCCCGCGCCGCCCAGCGCGCCGACGTCGAACGACGTGGCGACCGAGCGCGGGGCGTAGTCGATCTGGCCGAAGGTCGGGTGATCGGCGAACAGCTTGGCGCGCAACTGGTCCAGGCTGTCATAAGGCAGCTTGTGACCGAGCACTTCCGACAGCGCCCGCAGGATCGACCAGTCTTCCTTGGCCTCGCCCTTCGGGAACACGGCGCGCTTGCCTTGCTGCACGCGGCCTTCGAGGTTCACGTAGAGGCCGTTTTTCTCGGTATAGGCCGCGCCCGGCAGGATCACGTCGGCCTTGTGCGCGCCGGCGTCGCCGTGCGTGCCGAGATAGATCTTGAAGGCGCCCGTGGCCGAGGTCTCGCACTCGTCGGCGCCGAGCAGGAAGAGGACGTCCAGAGCGCCCGGCTTCAGCATGTCGGCGGTCGACAGGCCGCCCTCGGCCGGGACGAAGCCCATGTCGAGGCCGGCGACGCGCGCAGCGGCGGTGTGCAGGACGTTCCAGCCGTTCCAGCCTTCACGCACGACCTTCATGGTCTTGGCGAGGCCGGCGGCGGCCTTGAGGATCGCCGCGCCGTCGGCGCGGGCTAGGGCGCCCTGGCCGATGATGATCGCGGGACGCTCGGCGGCCTTCAGGGCGGCGACGAAGTCACTCTTGCTCTTGGCCAGGCCCGACAGCGTCTGGGCGCCGGCGCCCAGATAGTCGTAGCCGAAGGTCAGGTCGGCTTGCTCGCCGATCACGCCGAAACGGGTCTTGCCGGCCAGCCACTGCTTGCGGAAGCGAGCGTTCAGGACCGGAGCCTCGAGGCGCGGATTGGCGCCGACGAACAGCACCACGTCGGCATTCTCGATACCGGCGATGGTCGAGTTGAACAGCCAGCCCTCACGGGGACCGACGCCAAGGGCCGAACCGTCCTGGCGGCTGTCGAGGTTCTTCACGCCCAGGGCGGTGAAGAGATCCTTGGTCGCCTTCAGGCTTTCGGCGTCCTGCAGGTCGCCGGCGATGACGCCGATGCGCTCCGGCTTCGCCGCCTTGATCTTGCTGGCGACGGCCGCGAAGGCCTCGGCCCACGCAGCCGGCTTCAGCTTGCCGTCGGCGCCGCGCACGTACGGGCGATCCAGGCGCTGGCGTTGCAGGCCGTCGACCGCGTAGCGGGTCTTGTCCGAGATCCACTCTTCGTTGACGTCGTCGTTGGTCCGCGGCAGCACGCGCAGCACGGCGTTGCCGCGGGCGTCGACCCGGATCGACGAGCCCAGGGCGTCCATGACGTCGACGCTCTCGGTCTTCTTCAGCTCCCACGGACGGGCTTCGAAGGCGTAGGGCTTGCTGGTCAGCGCGCCGACCGGGCACAGGTCGATCACGTTGGCGCTGAGCTCCGACGTCACCGCCGCGCCCAGATAGGTCGTGATTTCAACGTCTTCGCCGCGCGAAATCAGACCGATCTCCGGCGAGCCGGCGATCTCGGTGATGAAGCGGACGCAGCGCGTGCACTGGATGCAGCGCGTCATCACGGTCTTGATCAGCGGGCCCATCGACTTTTCTTCGACCGCGCGCTTGTTTTCTTCGTAGCGGCTGTCGTCGCGGCCATAGCCCATGGCCTGATCCTGCAGGTCGCACTCGCCGCCCTGGTCGCAGATCGGGCAATCCAGCGGGTGGTTGATGAGCAGGAACTCCATCACCCCTTCGCGGGCCTTCTTGACCATCGGAGTCTTGGTGAAGATCTCCTGGCCCTCGGCGGCCGGCAGGGCGCACGAGGCCTGCGGCTTCGGCGGACCGGGCTTCACCTCGACGAGGCACATCCGGCAGTTGCCGGCGATGGACAAGCGTTCGTGGTAGCAGAAGCGCGGGATCTCCTCGCCGGCCAGTTCCGCGACCTGCAGAACCGTCATGCCGGGTTCGAACTCGACTTCGACGCCGTTGACCTTGGCGATAGCCATTCTCGTTACTCCGCCGCGATCAGCTTGGCGCCCTGCACGTGCAGGCGACCGCTACGATAGGAAGCG
>JAYRLX010000241.1:2904-5961 GCA_041905125.1 Caulobacter sp.
GGATCGGCCAAGCGGCCGCGTCGCCCAGGGCGCAGATGGTGTGACCCTCGACCTGGGTCGTGACGTCCAGCAGGGTGTCGATCTCTTTCGGATCGGCCTCGCCGGTCGCCATGCGCTCCATGACGCGCCACATCCAGCCGGTGCCCTCGCGGCACGGCGTGCACTGGCCGCAGCTCTCGTGCTTGTAGAAGTACGACAGGCGGGCGATGGCGCGGACGAGGTCGGTCGACTTGTCCATGACGATGACGGCCGCGGTGCCGAGGCCCGAGCGCAGGTTCCGCAGGGCGTCGAAGTCCATCGGCAGGTCTTCGCACTGCTCGGCCGGGATCATCGGAACCGACGAGCCGCCCGGGATGACGGCCTTCAGGTTACCCCACCCGCCGCGGATGCCACCGCAGTGATCCTCGATCAGCTGGCGGAACGGGATGCTCATCGCTTCTTCGACGTTGCAGGGCAGGTTCACGTGGCCCGAGACGCAGAAGAGCTTGGTGCCGGCGTTGTTCGGACGGCCGAAACCGGCGAACCAGGCCGCGCCGCGGCGCAGGATCGTGCCGGCGACGGCGATCGACTCGACGTTGTTGACCGTGGTCGGCATGCCGTAGAGGCCCGCGCCGGCCGGGAACGGCGGCTTCAGGCGGGGCTGCCCCTTCTTGCCTTCCAGGCTTTCCAGCAGGGCCGTCTCTTCGCCGCAGATATAGGCGCCGGCGCCGTGGTGGACGTAGAGGTCGAAGTCCCAGCCGTGGACGTTGTTCTTGCCGATCAGCTTGGCCTCGTAGGCCTGCTTGATCGCCGCTTCCAGGATCTCGCGCTCGTAGACGTACTCGCCGCGGATGTAGATGTAGCAGGCGTGGGCCAGCATCGCGCGCGAGGCGATCAGGCAGCCCTCGATCAGGAGGTGCGGATCATGCCGCATGATCTCCCGGTCCTTGCAGGTGCCCGGCTCGGATTCGTCGGCGTTGACCACCAGGTAGTGAGGACGCCCTTCCTTCACTTCCTTGGGCATGAACGACCACTTGAGGCCGGTCGAGAAACCGGCGCCGCCCCGGCCGCGCAGGCCGGAGTTCTTCATGTTGTCGATGATCCAGTCGCGCCCGGCGTCCAGGATGTCCTTGGTGCCATTCCAGCAGCCGCGCTTCTTCGCGCCCTCAAGGCCCCAATCCTGGAGACCGTAGAGGTTCGTGAAGATGCGGTCCTTGTCTTCGAGGATACCGACCATGACTCAGCTTTGCGGATCGAATGGATGGGCGCGCACATAGCGCGTCCGACGGAGGATGACATAGGCGAAAAGCGACCAACCCACGCCAATCGTGACGAGGCCGGCCCAAACCGCCCAAACGGGAGCGCCTTGAACGGAGCGCCCCCAGATCAGGAGCAGCGCGCCGAGAAGGCAGGCCAGGAGACCCAGGCCGCGCTCGCGGCGGCCCACGCTCTTGACCGTGTTGAAGTAGGCCGTGCGGCGGGCGTCGAGAGCATTGTCGGTCACGACGAACTCCCCTCGCCGTTCGAACCGCGCATCCAGCCCAGGATGAACCAGACGTGCGAGCCCAGGCCGGCGACGATCGCGCCCAGGAAGACCAGCCGCAGCCAGTCGATCCGAAGCGACACCGCGCCATAGATCGAGACGCCGGCCAGCACGAAGCACACCACGTTGATGACGAGCATCGCGGTCAGGCGCTTTTTCTGGAGGGCGGCGTCGGCGGTCATCTTAGGCGGCCGGCTCCGACTTGGCCTTCGAAGCCTTGGGCTTCTCGGGCAGGTTCGGGATCTTGATCTTCTTGGCGGCCGAGCCGTCGTACAGCTTCGGATCCGTCAGGGTCTGGATCTTGCCCTTGGGTTCCGACGCGCCGCGGCCGTCATAGCTGCCCGGCTTCGGCGCCTTGCCGGCGGCGAAGTCGTCGAGGATCTGCGCCAGGCTCTCCGGCGTCAGGTCCTCGTAGTAGTAGTCGTTGATCGCGGCCATCGGGGCGTTGCAGCACGCGCCCAGGCACTCGACCTCTTCCCAGCTGAACTTGCCGTCAGCCGAGACGTGATTGGCTTCGCCGATCTTGTCCTTCAGCACCGCCTTGAGGTCCAGCGCGCCGCGCAGCTGGCACGGCGTGGTGCCGCACAGCTGGACGAAGGCGACCTTGCCGACCGGCTGCAGCTGGAACATCACGTAGAAGGTGGCCACTTCCAGCACGCGGATGACCGGCATCTCGAGCTGCTTGGCGATCTCCTGGATCGCGGGCTCGGACACCCAGCCTTCCTGCTTCTGGGCCAGCCACAGCATCGGGATCACCGCCGACTGCTTGCGGGCGGCGGGATACTTGGCTTTCCACCAGTCGGCCTTGGCCTGGCTCTCCTTCGAGAAGGCGAAGCTGGCGGGCTGTTCCTTGGCGAGACGACGTACGCTCATCGGGCGAAATCCACGCGGGCGATCTTGTCGCCCTTGAAGGTGTAGATGGCGGCGACCTCGAAGACGGGATCGCCATTGCCGCGGTCGACGCGCTCGTGATCGATCACGTTCGAGCCGACCACGATGCGGTTCAGCAGGTGGGCCTTATTCTTCGGAAAGTCCGAAAAAACCTTTTCATACCAGGCGCGGTAAGCGTCGATCCCGGTGCGCGCCACCTCGCCGTTCAGGCCGCCCACGACGACGTCGTCGGCGAAGTGAATGCAGTGCGCGTCCAGGTCCTGGGCGTTGTAGGCGTCGAGCTGCGCCTGGGCGATGTCGGCCAGGCTCAACGGTCGATCTCCCCGAACACGATATCCAGCGAGCCCAGGATGGCCGATACGTCGGCCAGCTGGTGACCGCGGTTCATCCAGTCCATGGCCGCCAGGTGCGGGAAGCCCGGCGCGCGGATCTTGCAGCGGTAAGGCTTGTTGGTGCCGTCCGAGACCACGAACACGCCGAACTCGCCCTTCGGGGCCTCGACGCAGGCGTAGACCTCGCCTTCCGGCGTCTTGAAGCCCTCGGTGTAGAGCTTGAAGTGGTGGATCAGCGCTTCCATCGAACGCTTCATCTCGGCGCGACGCGGCGGCGAGACCTTGTTGTCTTCCGACAGCACCGGACCGCCC
>JAYRLX010000242.1:0-5960 GCA_041905125.1 Caulobacter sp.
AGCGCGCCTTTGCGCTCGAACCCGAACCCTCAAGGAGACACTTCGATGACCGAGGATGACCACACCGCCGCAATCGCGGCGCTGAACGACGCCTGCCGCGCTGAGCCTGGTTCAGGCTGGGTGCTGACCGTGGGCGTTCGCACCCTGCCTGAGGCCAAGCTGGCGCAAGCCCTGGAGGCCGTTACGACCTTCTCGGCCTTCTCCGAAGACAACAACCCGCATGGCGAACGTGACTTCGGCGCTTTCGAGGTCGGCGGGGCGCGGCTGTTCTGGAAGATCGACTATTACGACCTCGATCTGTGCATGGCCTCGCCCGATCCGGCCGACCCGGCCGTCACCAAGCGGGTGCTGACCCTGATGCTGGCCGAGGAATACTAGGAAAGAGAGCCCGCCGCTTGCCCCTGGCGGGCGGCGGGTGATTTCGAGCCGGGAACCGCGCAGGGCGCTGACCCGCGCGGCCGATCCGTTGGGATCGGCCGTTTTCGTTCAAAGGGGTCAATGGCGGGACGGCGTGCTGAAGCGAGGGACCATCTCTGCGACGGCCGAGCCCAGCTTTTCCAATCAGCCGTTGACGGCATCCTTCAACTGCTTGGCCGGCGTGAACGCGACTTTCTTGCTGGCGCCGATCTCGATGGTTTCACCGGTGGCAGGGTTCCTACCGGTGCGGGCAGGCTTGGCCTGGACCTTGAACTTGCCAAAGCCAGGGATCGAGACTTCGTCACCCTTGGCGGCCGCTTCGGCGATGGCTTTGAAAACGCCGTCCACCAGGGCCTTGGCCTGGGTCTTGGTCAGCTTGTCGTCGGCGGCGGCCAGGGCTTCGGCGATGTCGGCGGTGTTCATCTTGGAACTCTCCATGGAATCGGATCGCCGAACCTGGACGCCTCGCACGCGCCTGTCACCTTGGACTGGGCGCGGATCTGTTCAGTAAAGCTGATCGGCGATGGCGCCGTCGCTACCCAGAGCCAAAAGCCGGTCCTGGTAAAGTCGCTGGAGGGTGTCGACATCGGCGGCGCTGGCGTCGCGCTCAGCAAGCCATTGGCGCTGGGCGGCCCGAAGCTGGTCGGGCGGATCGGCCGTGGCCAGGAGTTCCTTGTAGCGCGCGGCCATCTCCCTGTCGGCCTTGGACAGTTCGGGGCTGGTACAGATGGTCGTCAGAACCGCGCTGTCGGCTTTGCTGCAATCGAAACTAGGGTCATAGGTCGTGGGCGTCGGCTGCTTAGCTTCGGCTTCCGCCTCGGCGCGAACAGGCGCGGATGGGACGGGTGCCGGCGTGGACGATGGCGCCTCGGCTGACGGCGGAGGCGAGGCGCCAGCCTCAGCACCGCCGTTTTTGCCGAACGAGCCGACGCCGGCGATCAGGACCAAGACCGCAAGGCTTACAAACGCCGCAGAGATGGCCTTGGCGCGCCCCGAGGCGGGCGGGATTGGCGGCGGGGCGGCCGCTGGCGGCGACCAGGCCTCGGCGCGGCGAGGCGGCGGAGGGGACGGGGACTGGGCATGGTCCTGTCGGGCGCCCCGAGGCGGTGGCGGCGCCGCCGAAAAGCCCTGGTCGCGGTCGTAGCGGGCGCGGGCGTCCTTGTCCCTCAGGACGCTGTAGGCGGCGTTGATACGCGCGGTCCTCGCCGTCGCCGTGGCCGTGTCACCCTGATGGACGTCGGGGTGGTAGCGCTTTAGCAGCGCCTTGTAGGCCCCCTCGATGACCACGTCCTCGGCTTCGGGCGTAACCCCAAGCACCTGATAATGGCTTTCGCCCACGCCCGTCCCCTTCGTCGACGCACCCATTCTGCTCAGCTCATCCGGCCCTCGCAAGGGCTCGCGCAACCGCCGCGGTTGTGGTTGTCTGGGGCCGGGAGGGCAAGGCGATGCATCTGAGATTTTTCCGGCGGATCAGGATCTTGCCCAACCTGTGGCTCAACCTCAGCCGAGGCGGCCTGTCCTTGAGCGTCGGGGTTCGGGGTCTGCGGGCGACATTCGGCAAGACCGGGACGCGGCTTACGGCCGGTCTGCCCGGATCCGGGGTCTCGCTCACCCACCATCGACGCAAATCCAAGTCGCCCGCTCCGTCTACGGACGATACCGTGGGTCGGCGCCTGCTGGAAAAGGCGCTACGCGGCGAGTGAGGCGCGGCGCACCGCGCCGGCGATCCATCCGGCCAGCAGCGCCAGCAAGGTGGCCCCGAGGCTTGAGAGCGCCCGCACGCCGCCGTCGCCGGGCGCGCCGACCAGCACCCGGCCCAGAGTGACGGGGCCGCCGAGAGCCTCCAACTGGCCCAACAGCATCACCACGAAGGCGACCACGAAGGTCACAAGCGCCGCCCTTGCCGCCGCCCGCCCAGAGCGGGCGCCAAGCCACGCCTCCAGCCTCGCCGACAGGCCCTGCTGATAGTCGCCAAAGCGTAGGCTCAGGGCGGTGGTCTCGGCCTCGAGCCGGTCGAGCTGATCATTCAGGTCGCGGGCCTGGCGGTTGCGGGCGTCGAACCGCGAGCCTTCAAGTCGCCTCAAGAGACCCAACTGGTCGCCGCGCCGCTGAATCTCGTCGGCGCGCAGACGCAGGCCGGCCAATTCGGCTTCGGCGCGGTCCACGGCGTCGCGTTCGGCTGCGGATATGATGTCGGAGGGCTTGGCCGCCCCGCCAAAGCGCAGAGCTTTGGCCTCCTTGATCAGCGCCCAGATGGCGATGGCGAACGGCCCCATGAACGCCACGGCGGCGACGATCAGGCCGATCGCAATCAATATGCCCGCGCCTTGGTTGCTGCGTCGGCTCGCCATGTCCACCCCCTGCCTGCGGTCAATCTAGAACCAGGGTCGCTCCCGCGCCAAGCCTTGGGCGCGGCTCGCGGTGTCGATGGCCAAGATCAATCCTCCCGGCCCGTGGCGGCCCTGGCCAGGATCCGAACCAGTTCCAGGAGGCGCCGGCGCAGGTCTCGCCGAAGGCTTGGGAAGCGCGCGACCAGCGACGGCTCGTCGGGTGCCGCTTCAAGCGCCTCCACGGTGCGGACCAGGCGCTCGGCCCGGTCCGCCTGCTCGTCAAACGCCTCGAAAAAGTAACTCACCGGCACGTCGAGGATTTCGGCGATGGCGCAAAGCGTCGTGGCCGGAACCCTGTCGGATCCGCGCTCGAAGGCGTCGAGCGCGTCGAAGCTCACCTTCGCGCGGCGCGCCAAGGCGTCCTGGCTGAGATTGAGCACCTTGCGCCGAACCCGGATCAATCCGCCGACGTGGCGGTCGACGGCGCTGACAGGCTTTGCGGCTGGGAACGGAGGCAAGGGCAGATCCTTCGAAGGTGCATGGTCCAGACGGCGCCGCGAGCAAATCGCCTCACGTCGCCACGCCCGTTGACCCGCATAGCTTGCTCCAAAGGTTCGAGCCCTGACGCGCTTGGCGTTTGGGGCATCTGCGGCAACGGCGAGGGTCCATCTCTGCGACGGCCCGGTTCCGACGGCAGACCCTAGGAAGTCCCTTCCGGGCGCTGTCGCGCCCGCCTGCTTAGGGCTGCCGCCCTCGGCGCACTTCGGATCGGCTTCCGCCCAGCTTCGGTCGCGCGGGGCGAAAGCGGCGATCGGACACGGCGCCCTGCAGCCGGGTCCCCGCGAAGCCGCCCCTCCGTTTGCACACCCGCGCTCGCCGCTTGGCAGGGGTTCAGGCGCGCCTTGTGCGCCTGCACCCCTGTCCCAAGGAGGCAGATCATGACCACCTCACAGAACCCTGCGACCGCCCCGAATACCGGGCAAGCGGACGCGTTCCCGAATCCCGTCGTCGTCCAGTACGGCGAGGTTCGGGATATCCCGCTCAGCCGCCTCAAGGCCTCGCCCAAGAACGCTCGTCGCGTCGGCCACAGCGCCGAAGTGATCGAGTCCCGCGCGGCCTCGATCACCTACAAGGGCGTGCTTCAGCCGCTCGTCGTCGAACCCGAGGTCAAGGCGGGGCGCGAGACGGGCTACTACCTCGTCAGCGCGGGCGAGGGCCGCAGGCAGGCCTTGCGCCTTCTGGCCAAGCGCAAGCTGCTGGCCAAGGGCGCGACCGTGCGCTGCGTGGTTGATACGCGCAACGACCCGGCTGAGGTCTCGATGGACGAGAACCTCAGCCGAGAGCCGATGCACCCGGCCGACCAGTTCGAAGCCTTCAAGGACCTCGCCGAGCGCAAGGGCTACGGCGCCGAGGAGATCGCCGCGCGCTTCGGGGTCAAGCCGGACATCGTGCGCCAGCGGCTGCGCCTTGGCGCTGTCGCACCCGCGCTGCTCGACCTCTACCGGGAAGAGGCCCTGACCCTCGAACAGGTGACGGCCTTCGCCGTCAATCCGGACCCCGCCCGGCAACTGCAGGTCTATGAGCAACTGCCCGCGCACGCCCGGCAGGCCTTCGCCATCCGCCGGGCCATGACCGAAACCAAGGTCGCGGCCGAGGACCGTCGTGTCCAGTTCATCGGCCTTGA
Source organism: Caulobacter sp. (assembly GCA_041905125.1). GTDB lineage: Bacteria > Pseudomonadota > Alphaproteobacteria > Caulobacterales > Caulobacteraceae > Caulobacter. The sequence goes on from JAYRLX010000242.1 coordinate 4,432, forward strand.
CGCCTACGTCGCGGCGGGCGGGCCGGTGCTGCGCGACCTCTTCACCCAGGATAATGAGGGGTGGGTCGAAGACGTCGTTCTGCTCGACCGGCTCGTCTGCGAAAAGCTTGCCGAAATCGCCCAGGCCGTGCGCGACGACGAGGGCTGGATGTGGTCGGCGGCCTATATCGACTTCCCGCAGGGCCACGGCTGCTCGCGTATCTGGGAGCGGGTGCGTCAGCGCTCGCCCGAGGAGGCCGACGCGATGAACGCCCTGGAGGCCGAGAACGCCGAACTGACCGACCGGTGGGCCGACATCGACCCGCCGCCGCCGGAGGTCGCCGCGCGGTTCGAGGCGATCGAAGCCGCACTCGACGCCTTTGGCGAAGACTTCGGCTTCGATCCGGTCCAAAGGGCCTATGCGGGGGTGTTCGTCTCGCTGAACAGCTATGGCGAAGCCAAGATCGATCGCGGCTACGTCCGTCTCGGCGACGAGCCCGCGCCCGAGCCGGACGAGGATGAGGCGGCCGACGAGACCGCCGACGAGGCCGACGCCGACGTCATCGGCGATGACCTTGAACCGGGCGACCCCGACCCGGACGATGGAGCCGGCGAGCCGGAGGGGGCGGCGCGCACCGAACTGGAAGAGCCCGTCGGTGACCCGGCCGCGCCTTTGCCGGATCGGGTGCTGGCTGAACTGACGGCGCACCGCACCGCCGCCCTTCGCGACGCGCTGGCCCAGGACCCGGACCTAGCCCTGGTGGCCCTGGTCCACGCCCTGGCTTGCCGGGTGTTCGGGGCGGGGGACTATGCCTCCTGCCTCGATATCCGGTGGGGCTCGCGCGACCTCAGCGGCTTTGGCGAGGGGATCGACGCCAGCCTAGCCGGGCAAGCCATCGCCGAGCGTCACCAGACCTGGGCGCGCCAGATGCCCGACAAGGTCGCCGACTTCTGGGACTTCGTCGTCAGCTTGGACGGCGACAGCCGCGCCGCGCTCCTGGCCCACTGCGTGAGCCTCACGCTCGATGGCTTGCGGTGCTGGGAGCGGCGCGGGGCGGTCGTGTTGGCCCACGTCGAGACCCTGGCCACGGCTCTGGACCTCGATATGCGCGTCTACTGGAAGCCGACCGCCGTCCGCTATCTCGACCGCGTGACCAAGGCCCACGTGGTCGCGGCCGTGACGGAGGCGGTGTCTCCCGAGGCCGTCGCTCGGCTCTTGGGCCTGAAGAAGCCCGACATGGTCACGGCGGCCGAGCCCCAGCTCGTCGAGGCCGGTTGGCTTCCGGCCATATTGCGCACGGCCAAGCCGACCGCAGAGCCCAGGCCGGACGACGCGCCTGTCGCTTCCGCCTCGGCGGAGGGCGCCGACGTCTTGGCGCAGGCCGACGAGATCGCCCCGGTGCTCAGCCCGGACGATCTTGCGCCGCGCGACCTGGAGCAGTCGGCGACCGAAGCGGCCGATGTCGTCGCCATTCTGGAGGCGGCTGAATAGGGGAGGCGGGCGGCCTTTGGGCCGCCCGCTTTCAATTTCGAACACTCGGGCGCGGCCG
>JAYRLX010000243.1:0-5954 GCA_041905125.1 Caulobacter sp.
GCGTCGAGCAGCAGGACTGGGAGCGCCCGCTGCTCGGCGACTGGACGATCAGCCTGGCCGAGGCCGTGCGCCCGCGCCCGGGCGCGATCCTGGTGGCGCACAGCCTGGGCTGCGCCCTCGTCGCGCACTTCGCCCAGGTCACCGGCGGGCGCGGCGTGGGTGGGGCGATGCTGGTGGCGCCGGCCGACGTCAACCGCGAAGGGCCCGCCGGCCGCCTGCTGGTCGGCTTCTCGCCGATCCCGCGCCAGCGCCTGCCCTTCCCCAGCCTGGTCGTCGCCAGCCGCAACGACCCCTATGTCGAGATCGAGCGCGCCGAAGCCTTCGCGCGCGGCTGGGGTTCCGAGTTCGTCGACCTGGGCCGCGCGGGCCACATCAATGTCGACTCGGGTCACGGCGCCTGGCTGAAAGGCCGGACACTGCTCAAGGGGTTGGTGGACCGGGTCGAGGCGTCGAAGCGGCTCTAGAAGGTCGTATCCAGCGCCACGGGCTCCCAGGCATCGAGGTCGGCGAGTAATTGCTGGGCGTGACCGCGGACCATGTCGACCGCGTCGGCGCCGAGTTGCAGGCGCAGCGGCGTGACGTCCGCGGCCAGAGCCTTGGCGATCGCCTGGGCGGCCTTGGCCGGGTCACCGGGCTGGGTGTCGTGCATGGCGTGGGCGAATTCGCGGGTCGGCCCGACCGTCTCCGCATAGGCGGGATTGGCGGGCATGTGGCGCATGGCGCCGGAAGCCAGGTTGGTGCGGAATGCCCCGGGCTCGACGATCAGCACCTTGATCCCGAACGGCGCCAACTCGCCCGCCAGCGCCTCCGACAGCCCCTCCAGCGCGAACTTGCTGGCGCTATAGGCGCCGAAGCCTGGCATCGAAAGCTGGCCGCCCAGGCTGGAGATGTTGACGATCGCGCCAGACCTCTGAGCTCGGAGCGTCGGCAAAGCAGCTTGCGTCACCGCCACCGCGCCGAAGAAGTTGGTCTCCATCTGGGCGCGCAGCTCGGCCATCGGCGTCTCTTCGACCGCGCCGACGACGCCATAGCCCGCGTTATTGATGAGGACGTCGATGCGGCCAAAGCGATCGAGCGCGGCCTTCACCGCGATCTCAGCGTCGCCGGCCTTGGTGACGTCCAGCGGCTGGGCCAGCACCCGGCCAGGCGCCTCGGCGGCGAGCGCCGCGAGCTTGTCGATGCTGCGGGCGGCGGCGACCACCTTGTGACCCTGGGCGATCGCAAATCGGGCGAAGGCCTCGCCGAAGCCGCTGGACGCCCCCGTAATGAACCAGACCTGCTCGGACATGCTCGTTCTCCCGCTTGCACGCGCGGCGCACGCTGAACGAGTCGTTCTGGTTGCGCTACCGCGCGAGCCTAGGTCGTGCGCAGCAAGGCTTCAGGCGCCAAAGCGCGCGGCGTGAAGCGCGCCTCGCGCACCGCGCCCTTGAAGTAGTCGATCTTGTTCATCCGGGCGCCTACCGACGCGCGGCCCTGGCCTTGCGGGTTGAAGGACATCTCGGCCTCGCCCTGCAGCTGACCGTTGACGAAAGCGCGGTAGGTCTTGCCGTCATAGCTCTGGGCGACCCAGTACCAACGCCCCACCGGGAAGGTCTTGTCCTGGAACAGCAGGGTCTGTTTGTAGCCCGGGCCGGTAGCGAAGGCGTCGAGACTCCAGGCCTCGCCGGTTACGCGGATCTCGAACAGCATGCGGGTGACCGATGGCGGCGCGCCGGGCGTCGTGTCCTCCTCGTTGAGGTGGAACCAGCGCTGGGCGAAGACGCCGCCGTCGGGACGAAACAGCGCCTCGAAGGTGAACTGCGCCATGCCCGCCAGAGGATGGCGATCGATGACCAGCCGGTCGTCGACGCCGTCGAACTGCACCGCCTTGCCATAGGGCGTATCGATCAGGCGCGGGTCGCCCTCGACGGTCGTGGCGACGCCGCCGATGTTCGTCAGACGGTCGAAGGTCCAGCGCGTCTGGTCGGGCGCGTCGCGCGGTGGCCGCCGGCCCATCGCCGCCGCGTCGAGCCCCGCCGGCAGCGCGGCGAGGCCGCCGAGCACGACTCGCCGCCCGATTGGTCGCGAAAGCTCGCCGTAGGCCCTGAACGCGGTCATGACGTCTCCTCCCCGATGCGCTTACTGACACCGGTATCAGCGTTGATGCTGCGGTCACGCCAGGGCTTTTTCAAGCCGAAACCGGCGCATCGTTTCAGAGGAAGAAAGAGATGGTGCGGGCGGTCGGGGTCGAACCGACACTCCTTTCGGAACCGGATTTTGAGTCCGGCGCGTCTACCAGTTTCACCACGCCCGCAGGCTTCGCAACGCGAAGGGTGGTCTTCCTAGCAGGCGTCGACAGCGAATTCCAGTCTCGCGACGACCGGTCTAGCATCGAAGTCCACGGAGATTCCCGATGCCTCGTCCCGGCCCGCGCAACCTGATCACCGACGTCCCCGGCCTGACCGTGGGCTGCGTCGAAGACGAGGCCGTCCGCACGGGCGTGACGGTGCTGCTGTGCCCGGACGCCTGGACAGCGGCGGTCGACGTGCGCGGCGGCGGACCGGCCGTGCGTGAGACCGACACGCTGCGCCCTGAGAACAGCTTCTCCCGCGCCCACGCCATCTGCCTGTCCGGCGGGTCGGTGTTCGGCCTGGCCGCGGCGGACGGCGCCGCCATCGCCCTCTCCGCGCGCGATGTCGGGGTGAAATTGGCCGCGGGTTCGCCCGCGATCCCGATCGTGCCGGCCGCCTCGTTGCATGACCTGGGCAATGGCGGCGACAAGGCCTGGGGCCTCTCCCCGCCCTACCGCGAGCTTGGCATGAAAGCGGTCGCAGCCGCCGCCGCGGACTTTCCGCTGGGCGCGGTCGGCGCAGGACGTGGCGCGATGGCGGGCGTGGTCAAGGGCGGCCTGGGTTCGGCCTCCCTGGACCTGGGCGACGGCCTGATCGTCGGCGCCCTGGTCGCGGCCAATCCGGTCGGCTCGGTCTACATGCCCGACGGCGAGACGTTCTGGGCCTGGCCCTTCGAGATCGACGGCGAGTTTGGCGGGCGTCGTCCGGGCGCGATGGCGACGGCGGTAGAGCCCATGCCCGACGACACCAAGCTGGGCGCCATGGGTCGCCTGCGTCCCGGCGCCAACACCACCCTGGCCATCGTGGCGACCACCGCCGACCTCAGCACGGCCGAGGCCCAGCGCATGGCGATGATGGCTCACGACGGCATGGGCCGCGCGATCCGCCCGGCCCACACGACCTTCGACGGCGACATCGTCTTCGCCCTGGCTTCAGGCGCGACTCTGCTGGGCGAAGGTCCGGCGCGCGCAGGGATGCTCGCGCGCCTCGGATCGGCGGCGGCGGACTGCCTGGCCCGGGCGATCGCCAGGGCGGTGTTCGAAGCTAGGGCGGCGTGATCGTCTCGCCGCCGGCCAACTGGATGGCGGCGGTCTCGAGGTGGTTCAGCAGGCGCTTGAAGGTCGCGACCTCACTGGGCGCCAGGCCCGCCAGCAGCGTGGCCTCGTAGGCCAGGGCCAGAGGCGCGATCTCGGCGAACAGTCGGCGGCCGGCGGCCGTCAGCTCCAGGGTGTGCGAGCGGCGGTCCGAGCGCACCGTGGTGCGAGCCACGAGGCGGCGCACCACCAGATCCTGGGCGGCGCGGCTGACGCGGACCTTGTCCATCGCCGTGCGGGCGACGGCGGCGTGCTGGGTCAGCGCGCCCTCGGCCAGCACGGACATCAGGCGCCACTGCGGGATCGTCAGACCGAAGCGATCTTCATAGGCGCGGGCGATCAGGCGACTGACGGCCGCGGAAGCGGTGGCCAGGCGATACGGCACATAATCGGAAAGACTGACACCGGCTTCGGGCGCGTCAGGCGCACCCGGCATAAGCGGAGAGACCGTGGCGGTCATGTCCCGTTCCTTTCGTCCTCCCAGGCGCGACCGCCTTGAAGGAGCGGCCTTCGCCAATCCATCCACGCTGGTCGGACCCTGGCGTTTCGGTCCGGTGCGCGTCTTGATCTGAGCGCGGCGAGCTGAAGCCACAATGCCGCCCGGCGACCACCCTCTCGATGAAGCAGTTTCGCACGCCCCGTGGGCAGAGAATAGCTCTCTCGCCTCGCAGAGTGGCGTTTCCATGCCTCCACTAGGCTGAAACAGACGTTTTTGTCTTCATGTGCGCGAGTCAGGCCCGCTTTCGACCCTACGCGGGTCGCGGAATTGTCGCCGACGCGCGCGCGCCGTGGTCATAACGCGACGGACCGCCATAGACGGCGACTTCGCAAAGAATGTCGCCGCCCTCGTCGGCCGCCCAGATGTAGCTACGCTCCACCTCGACATAGCGGCCGGCCGGCGAGATCCCCTCGAAGGTGTCCCCCCAGGGGATGATCCCACGCAGATCCTGCCATCGCAGGGTCAGGGCCCGCGAAAGCTCGTCGCGGGCCATCGCCTCGAGGTCGGGATCGTCCGCCAAGACCTCAGCCTTCGGCGGTGTCGCGGAAATAGGCCTCGACCTCGCCCTGCAGCTTGATGGTCATCGGGTTGCCCTTGCGATCCAGCGTCTTGCCGGCCGCGACGCGGACCCACTTCTCGCTGATGCAGTATTCCTCGACATTGGTCTTCTCGACGCCCTTGAAGCGGATGCTGATGCCGCGCTCCAGCAGATCGGCGTCGTAATAAGGGCTGTCGGGATTGACGGAGAGGCGGTCGGGAGGCGTGTCGCTCATGGTGTTCCAGCTTGGAGGCGGGCGCGAGCCCGTGTCTTGGCCGGCGGTGATACCCACGAAACGCCGAAAGTCCAAATCGGACGCCCGCCCGACGCCGTCGCCTAGGTCTGCTGGTCGTCCTTGATCGGATCCGCGGCCGAGACCACGCCATCCTCGTTGGTGTCGTGGTGAACGAACATCCGCCACCCCGAATAGTCGAACTCGGCCCGGGTGATGGCGCCGCTCTTGTCGCTGTCGAGGACATGGAAGCGCACATCGGTCTGGCGCATCTGCCGCTCGCGCTCCTCCTGCTTCTTTTCCGGGGACCGGTCGGAGGCGGCCAGCTTCTTCTCCAGGCGCGCCTTGAACTCGGCGACGTACTCCGCTTGCGACAGCACGCCGTTCCTGTCGGTGTCGGTCTTATCGAACTGGAGCGCGCGGGTGGCCGCGTACTCGTCCTTGGTGACGACGCCGTCGCCGTTCTGGTCCTGCTCCTTGATGAAGGTGTCGCGGGCATGGGAGGCAGCGCTCGCGGGTCCAGCGAGCAACGCGGCGAAGAGCGCCGCCCCGGTGAAGAAGATGCGGGTGTTCATGGCGTGTCCTTGGGTCAACGAAGGGATTCGAACGTGAGGGCGTAGGTGTGGCTTTGGCCGGGCTGTCCCGGCCCGGCGGGCGCGACGCGGTGGCGGGCCTGAAGCTGGTAGACGCCGGACCGTTCGACCTTGATCGCCACCCGCCCCTTGGCGTCGGCGATGAAGGTCTTCGGGGCGGGCTTGGAGTCGGCGTAGCGGTCGTCGGCGGCGCTGAGCACCACTGCCTGCCCCGCCAAGGGCTCGCCATCGAACAGGACCTCGAACACCGCGTCCCGGCCGGTGACGATCTTGCTGGGATGGGTGATGGCGTGGAACTCCAGCCCCTTGCCGATCGGCGCCAGCGCCGCGTCGCTGGGGGCGCCGCGCGTCACATAGACCTCGGCGGTCGTCAGGCTCTGCATGTCGATGGCGTTGGCGGGGGCCTTGTCGCCCTCGAAGAACTTCCAGTCGCCATCGACCAGGGCCGCCTTGGCGACACGTCCGGCGCGTTGGCCCGTGGTGATGCGATACGTTCCGGGCTTGTCGGTGACGACTTCGGCGATCGCCAGCTGGCGCAGATAGGTCGGGGTCAGGGGTGCGCGAACGCCGTCCGGACCGACCACCGCGTAGGCGTCGGACTTCATCACCACTTCCGGCGTGAAGAAGCTTTCGGTGAACGCGCCCTGCACCGTCACCAGGGTGCGATC
>JAYRLX010000244.1:0-5930 GCA_041905125.1 Caulobacter sp.
ACCAGACCTTCCTGTCGGGCCTGCTGGACCTGACCGACAACCTCCCCGCCGACAACGATGTCGTTCCGCCGACCTCGGTGGTCGTCCATGACGGGCAGGACCCCTATCTGGTCGTCGCCGCCGACAAGGGCACGGCGACGTTCTCCGACATCGCCAACGGTGTGGCCGAGGACTACGGGTTCTGGCTGGGCGACGCCTTCGCGTCGGGCGGCTCGGTCGGCTATGACCACAAGGTGATGGGCATCACCGCCCGCGGCGCCTGGGAAGCGGTCAAGCGCCACTTCCGCGAGCTGGGCAAGGACATCCAGACCGAGACCTTCACGGCCGTCGGCGTCGGAGACATGTCCGGCGACGTTTTCGGCAACGGCATGCTGCTGTCCAAGCAGACCAAGCTGCTGGCCGCCTTTGACCACCGCCACATCTTCCTGGATCCCAACCCGGATCCCGCGGTTTCCTGGGCCGAACGCGACCGGATGTTCAAGCTGCCGCGCTCGTCCTGGGAGGATTACGACAAGTCGAAGATCTCGCAGGGCGGCGGCGTCTTCGCCCGCAGCCTGAAGAGCATCCCGCTGTCGCCCGAGGTCCGCGCCATGCTGGACCTGAAGGCGGAGGCGGTCTCGCCGGCCGAGCTGATGACCGCGATCCTGAAGGCGCGGGCCGAACTGCTCTATCTCGGCGGGATCGGCACCTATGTGAAGGCCAAGGGCGAGAGCAACGCCGACGCCGGCGACAAGGCCAATGACGCCATTCGCATCAACGGCTCGGACCTGCGCGTGAAGGTGGTCGGCGAAGGCGCGAACCTGGGCCTGACCCAGGCCGGCCGCATCGAGTTCGCCCAAGCCGGGGGCCACATCAATACCGACGCCATCGACAACTCCGCCGGCGTCGACAGCTCCGACCACGAGGTCAACATCAAGATCCTGACCGGCATCCTGGAGCGCTCGGGCGAACTGACCCGTCCCGATCGCAACACCTTGCTGGCCTCGATGACCGACGATGTCGGCCACCACGTGCTGGAGCACAATTACGATCAGACCCTGGCCCTGACCTTGCTGGAAAGCGACGCGGTCTCGGAGGTCGACGCCCAGATCCGCTACATGGTCGACCTGGAGCAGCGCGGCCGCCTGGACCGTCGCGTCGAGGGCCTGCCGACCAATACGGCGCTGCTGGAGCGCAAGGCGGCGGGCAAGGGCCTGACCCGTCCGGAGCTGGCGGTGCTGCTGGCCTACGGCAAGCTCGATCTGTTCGACGAGATCGTCGCCTCGTCGGCGCCGGACGATCCCTGGTTCGAAGCCACGCTGCAGGGCTATTTCCCCAAGGCGCTGGGCAAGTACGCCGACGCCATGCAGAAGCACCGCCTGAAGCGCGAGATCATCGCCACGGTGGTCGGCAACCAGATGGTCAACATGTGCGGCCCGACCTTCGCCAGCCGCCTGAAGGCCGCGGCGAGCTCGGACATCGCGGCCGTGGTCGTCGGCTTCACGGCCGCCCGCGAGATCCTGGGGATCGACGCCCTGTGGGATCAGGTGGGCGCGCTCGACAACAAGGCGTCCGCCGACGGCCAGACGGCGCTCTACAAGGCCCTGGCCTACGCCCTGCGCAGCCTGAGCTTCTGGCTGGCGCGCCGGGCGTTCCGCGACAAGTCCAGCGTCAAGGCGCTGGTCGAGGCCTACGGCCCGTCGGTCGCCAAGCTGCGCGGCCAGACGCCCGCCATCCTGTCGCCGTTCGAGCAGAAGGCGGTGGCCAAGCGCGCCAAGGCCTACATCGCCGACGGCGCGCCGGACGCTCTGGCCCAGGCCGTCGCGGCGCTGCAGCCGCTGACCACGGCGGCCGACCTGGTCGATCTGGCCAACGCCTCCAGCTGGAGCGTCGAGAATGTCGCCCGCCTGTATCACCAGGTCGGCGCGGCCTTCGGCTTCGACCGCCTGCGGGCGGCGGCCGGCGCCTTCGTCGGCGGCGACAGCTTCGAGCGCCTGGCGGTCCGTCGCCTGATCGAGGACATGCTCGGCGAGCAGGCCGCGATCACGCAGACCGTCCTCAAGTTCGCCGCCAACGCCCAGGCGGGCGAGGACGAGGCGGGAACCAAGGCGGCGATCAGCTCGTGGGCCTCTCTGCGCGGCGACCTGCCGCGGACGGTCAAGCAGACGATCGAGGAGATCGAGCAGGCCGGCGGCGGCTGGACCTTCGCCAAGCTGACGATCGCCAACGCCGCCTTGCGCGAGCTTTCGGCCGCCTAACCCCGTGATTGCATCCCACGCCGGGGCGAGTCAGGCTCGCGGCGTGGGGGCTTCGCGGGGACGTCGATGACCAAGGACCGGATCGTTCTGTTGGACGCCCTGCGCGGCCTGGGCGTGCTAGGCATCCTGCTGTGCAACGCGCCGGACTTCGCCGTCCCGCCAGTGCTGGCCGAGTCGGCCGCTCACTGGCCGCACGGGACCGGCGCCGCCACCCTGTCGGTCTGGGTCGTCACCCAGTGGCTTTTCCAGCGCAAGTTCGTGACCCTGTTCGCCATGCTGTTCGGCGTGTCGATCTTCCTGGTCGGCGGCGAGCGATCGGACCTCGAGCGCGGAGCGATCCTGCGCCGGCGACTCGCCTGGATGGTCGTGTTCGGCCTCTTGCACGGCTTTCTCATCTGGTACGGCGACGTGCTGCTGAGCTACGCCCTGGCCGGCTTCGCGGTGATGCTCGCGCGGTCCTGGCCGGCGCGAAAGCTGATCCGGACCGGGCTCTCGATCTGGCTTATCGTCAGTCTTCTGGCCGTTGTCGGCCTGAGCATGGCCGCCTCCATGCCCAAGGACTCCGCCCAGCAAGCGCTGGAGACCGCTCAGGAGGTGGCGAAGGCCAGGGCGGCCGAAATCCAGTATGGCGGCAGCTTCCTGCAGTCGCTGGCGCAGAACGCCAAGGACCGCCTCGCCTTCCTGCCCGGCGAGCCGCTGATCTTCGTCATGACCTCGGCGCTGATGATGATCGGCCTGGGCGCGTTCAAGACCGGCGTCCTGACCGGCGAGGCCTCCGATCGGACTTATCGACGGCTGCTGGTCTGGGGCCTCCTCGCCTCGGCCCTGATCGGCGCGCTGTTCGTCGCCCAGGCGGCGTTGGGCCTGCCAAGGGGCCTTGGCATGGTCGCGGTGGGGATCCAGTGGGCCCTGGCCCCGCCCACCACCCTGGCCTATGTCGCCCTGATGGTGTTCGCCGCCCGCTCCAAGGCCTGGTCGGCGATCCCGCGCGCCCTGGCCCCGGTCGGACAGATGGCCTTCACCAACTATCTGGCCCAGTCGCTGATCATGACCTTCATCTTCTACGGCGGCCGGGGCCTTGGCCTGCACGGCAAGGTCGATCGGCCGGGGCTGGCGGCGATCACGGTCGGGATCTGGATCGTCCAGATCCTGTGGTCGCGCTGGTGGCTCGACCGCTTCGAGATGGGCCCGCTGGAGTGGGTCTGGCGACGGCTCTATCGCGGTCCGAGTCCGCTTCGCCGCCCAACCCTCGCCGCCGCCTAGCCGCAGGCCTTCAAGGCGTCGCTGAAATAGGCCTGGACCTGCTGGAACAGGTCAGGACGGTAGCGCGCTCTCGGATCATTGGCCCTGTCGTCGTCAAAGGCGTGGGTGGCGTCGGACAGGAACATCTGGTCGACGCTGAGCCCGTCGCGCGCCAGGCGATCCAGAGCCAGCTTGGGCGCCTTCCAGCCGACCACCTGGTCCTTGCCGGCCAGCACCGACCAGACCGGCGGCGGCGCGTGACCCCAGCCGTGGCGGGCCGTCAGCGCCGGATAGCCGGCATAGGGATAGACCAGCAGCGTCCCCTTCACCGCCGCCCGCAGCTTGTCCGGATGCGCGTCGGGCAATCGGGTGATCGCCGCCGCCCGCTCGCCCAGCGCATAGGCGTCCATGATCGTCCAGCCGCCATGGCTCCAGCCGGCCAGGAAGAGGCGCGAGGCGTCCGCCCAGGCCTGCCCCTCCAACCAGGCCAGCATGGCGAAGACGTCGCCGGCCCGCTGCGGCCCGCGCACCCGAAGGCCGGTGCAGACGGTCAGCTTGGCGTCGAGACTGGAGACCCCGCGCGGCAGGAACGAGTCGACGACCACGGCCGCCCAGCCCGTCGCCACGGCGGTCTTCGCATAGACCTCGAGGAACGGCGTCTTGCCGCCGCAGCCGTGCAGGATCAGCGCCACCGGGAAGGGACCGGGCCCTTCCGGCTTGAACACCCGGGAGTGGCGGGCGATCTGCTCGCCCCAGGCGGCGCTGTCCATGTTCACCCCATGAGGTCTAGTGCCTGAACACCCGAACGCCGGTGAAGGCCATGGCCAGGCCCAGCTTGTCAGCCGCCTCGATCACCTCGGCGTCGCGCATCGAGCCGCCCGGCTGGATGATCGCGGTCGCCCCCGCCTCGGCCGCCTGGATCAAGCCGTCGGCGAACGGGAAGAAGGCTTCCGAGGCGCAGGCGCAGCCCTTCAGGTCGAGGCCGAAATCGGCGGCGCGCAGGGCGGCGATCCGGGCCGAGTCCTTGCGGTTCATCTGGCCGGCGCCGACGCCCAGGGTCTGGCCGGCGCGGGCGTAGACGATGGCGTTGGACTTGACGTGCTTGCCGACGGTGAAGGCGAACAGCATGTCGCGCACCTCTTCCTCGGTCGGCTGGCGCTTGGTGACGATCTTCAGGTCCGACGCCTTGATCCGCGCGTCATCACGCGACTGGACCAGGAAGCCGCCCGCCACGCTCTTGAAGGTGTCGCCGGTCGAGAGCGGGTCGGGCAGACCGCCGGTGACCAGCAGGCGCAGGTTCTTCTTGGCCGCGAACACCGCCACGGCGTCCTCGTCGGCCTCGGGGGCGATCACCACCTCGGTGAAGATCTCGACCATGGCCTCGGCCGCCTCGCGGGTCAGGCGGGAGTTTACCGCCACGATGCCGCCAAAGGCCGAGGTCGGGTCGCAGGCCAGGGCCCGCTCATAGGCCTCGCGCTGGGTGGCGCCGACGGCCACGCCGCACGGGTTGGCGTGCTTGATGATCGCCACCGCCGGGCCCTGGGCCGGATCGAACTCGGCGATCAGCTCGAAGGCCGCGTCGGTGTCGTTGATGTTGTTGTAGCTGAGCTCCTTGCCCTGCAGCTGCCTGGCCGTGGCCACGCCCGGACGCGGGTTCGGGAAGGTGTAGAAAGCCGCCTTCTGGTGCGGGTTCTCGCCATAGCGCATGGTCTGGCGCAGCTCGCCGGCGATGCTCTTGCGAGCGGGGAAATCCTGGCCAAGAGCCTGGGCGAACCAGGCCGAGATCGCCGCATCATAGGCCGCCGTGCGGGCATAGGCGCGGGCCGCCAGGGTCTGGCGCAGGGCCAGGGTCGTACCGCCCGCCTTCAGCGCCTCAAGCACCTCGGCCAGGTCGGCCGGATCGGTGCAGACGGCGACATAGCCGTGGTTCTTGGCCGCCGAGCGGATCATGGCCGGGCCGCCGATGTCGATGTTCTCGACGCACTCGGCATAGGACCCGCCCTTCGCGACGGTCGCCTCGAACGGATAGAGGTTCACATAGAGGATATCGATGCCGCCGATGCCGTGGTCGGCCATGGCTTGCGCATGCTCGGGAGCATCCCGAACGCCGAGAAGCCCGCCGTGCACCACCGGGTGCAGGGTCTTGACCCGGCCGTCCATCATCTCGGGGAAGCCCGTCAGGTCCGAGACGTCCTTGACCGGGATCCCGGCGGCGGCGATCGCGGCCTTGGTGCCGCCGGTCGAGACCAGCTCGACGCCGGCCTCGTGCAGGGTCTTGGCGGCCTCGACCAGACCGGTCTTGTCGGAGACCGACAGCAGAGCGCGCTTGGGGGCGACGAGATCGGGGGCGGACGGATAGTCGGGGGCGGCGGGCACGGCGGACTCCAGGTTTCGTGGTCGGAAATGGGAGCCCAGGCGCGCGGCTTATGCGTATCGAGCTCCCCGGTGGTC
>JAYRLX010000245.1:0-5928 GCA_041905125.1 Caulobacter sp.
CAAGCGCTACACCGACTATCTGCGCAACAACCTCGACCATTCTCTGGAACTGGCCGTCACCGACCAGCTCACCGGCCTGCACAACCGTCGTTACATGGTCGGCCAGTTGGAGACCCTGGTCCGCCGCGCGGCGATGGGCGGGGACGAGGTCTCGGCCCTGTTGATCGACATCGACCACTTCAAGAAGATCAACGACACCTTCGGCCACGACATCGGCGACGAGGTGCTGCGCGAGTTCGCCCTGCGTCTGGCCTCGAACGTCCGCGCCATCGACCTGCCGTGCCGCTACGGCGGCGAGGAGTTCACGGTGATCATGCCGGAGACGCGCATGGCCGACGCCCTGCGTATCGCCGAGCGGATCCGCAAGCACGTCTCGGCCTCGCCGTTCAAGGTCGCCAATGGCGAAGAGATGCTGACCGTGACCGTCTCGGTCGGCGTTTCGGCCACTGGCGGTCCGGAAGATACGCCCGAAGCCCTGCTCAAGCGCGCCGACGAGGGCGTCTACGAAGCCAAGGCGTCGGGCCGCAACACGGTGGTCGGCAAGGCGGCGTGAGCCCCCGGCGCCCGCGCTTCGTGCGGCCAGCGACATTTCAGCTCTGAAATCGTTCCGTCCTTGCACGGATGAACCATTCGGGCGAAATCGCTCGGATGAAGACGATGCTTACCCGCGGCGCGCTCGCCGCCGTGCTGGCGACCAGTTTCGCCGCGACCGCCGCCTTGGCCGCCGAGACCAAGCCTGATCCCAAGCTGGTGGTTGTGATCTCGGTCGACCAGTTCAGCGCCAATCTCTACGCCCAGCACCGGCCCGAGTTCATCGGCGGCCTGGCGACGCTGAGCCAGGGGATCGTCTATCCGAACGGCTACCAGTCGCACGCCTTCACCGAGACCTGCCCCGGCCACTCGACCCTGCTGACGGGCAAGCATCCGAACAAGACCGGCATCAGCGCCAACGACTGGTACGACCGCGCCACGGGCAAGACGGTCTACTGCCTGGCCGACCCGACCGTGACGCTGGCCGACGATCCGAAGGGCAGGGCGGTCTCGCCCGCCAACATGATCGCCACCACCTATGGCGACTGGCTAAAGGCCGTGTCGCCGACCAGCCGGGTGTTCGGCGTCTCGGGCAAGGATCGCGGCGCGATCACCATGTCGGGCCACAAGGCCGACGGCCAGTTCTGGTACCAGCCGGGCTTCGGCTTCACGACCTGGGTCGCTCCGGGCCAGAGCGCGCAGGAGCGCCTGAAGCCCGTCGCGACCTTCAACGCCAAGCTGGCGACGGACCTGAAGGCGCATCCGTTCACCTGGGACTACGCCAAGACCTCGGCCAAGCGCTGCAAGGCGCTGGAGGCCGACTACGTGACCGGCGGCCGCCAGTGGCGCGCGGCCCTGCCGATCCCGGCGGCGGCCAGCGACGCCGACAAGCAGCGCGACCTCTACGCCAGCCCCTACACCGACCAAGTCACGCTCGAGCTGGCTCAACGTCTGCGGGAGACCTACGGCCTGGGCGACGGGCCGCAGGTCGATCTGCTGACCGTCAGCCTGTCGGCGACCGATTTCATCGGCCATCGCTACGGCACGCGCGGTCCGGAAATGTGCGACCAAATCGCGCGTCTGGACGAGCGTCTGGGCGTCTTCCTGAAGAGCCTGGACAAGGTGAAGGGCGGCGTCCTGGTGGTCCTGGCGGCCGACCACGGCGGCGCCGACTTCGCCGAGCGCCTGCACGGCGAGGGCTACGATTACGACCGGGTGATCGGCAAGCCGTGGATCGCCAAGCTGAACGCGCAGCTGCGATCGGACCTCGCCCTCACGTGGGATCCGCTGGTCGCCGACGGCGGCATCGACCAGATCTATGTCGTTGGTCCCGATCGCAAGACCCCGTCGCTGGCCGACCGCGCGCGCATCACCGCCGCGGCGCTGACGCTGATCAATCGGGATCCGAACGTCGCGCAAGCCTTTGATTCGAATGCCATCTTCACGATGGAGGCCGCCCCGGCCGACGCCTCGCCCGAGGAGCTTTCGGTGGCCGAGCGCGTGCGGCGCAGCGCCTATCCGGGGCGCGTGGGCGACATCCTGATCGCTTTCAAGCCGGATCGCGTCCCGTCCACCCCGGGCGCCACCTATGTCTCGACGCACGGCAGCCCGTGGGACTATGATCGTCGCGTGCCGATCCTGTTCTGGTGGAAGGGCGCGGCCCCGCACCAGCGCGTCTTGCCGCTGGACACGGTCGATATCGCCCCCACCGTGGCGGCGGCGACAGGCGTTAAGCCGCCGGCCGATATCGACGGCGTCTGCCGCCCGCTGGTCTATGGCAAGTCCTGCTAAGCATTGATTAGGGCGCTTTCTTAGCTTTTCGCACACCTTCGTCGCGCATCCTCCCCGATACATCCTATGGGAGTGCGGGGATGATGAAGTCGAAGATCAGTTTCAGAAAGCGCGCGCCGACCGGTCGCTGGTTGCTTCTCGGTCTGGCGATTTGCTCGGTTCTCTTCTTGGTCGGTGGGGCGACCTTTGATCAGCCCGCTAGCGGGCTGTCCAACCTGGCCATGATCGGCGCGTTCGTCGCCGTGTGCGTCGGCCCGATCCTTCTGGCCCTGACGCTGCTGTGGGGCAGCTTCACCCTTCTGCGCTGGGTCTGGACGGGCTGAGCCCGAAGCTTCAGGCAAGCGACCATAAAAAACGCCCGGCTAGCGATAGCCGGGCGTTTTCGTGTCTCAGCGCTGAAGGGCGATCTTACTTGATCTTGCCTTCGCGGAATTCGACGTGCTTGCGGATGACCGGATCGTACTTCTTCAGCACCATCTTTTCGGTCTTGGTGCGGGCGTTCTTCTTGGTCACGTAGAAGAAGCCGGTGTCCGCCGTCGAGTTCAGGCGGATCTTGATGGAAGCCGGTTTGGCCATGGTCGAATCCCTGCGGTGGTCGCGCAGGTTCCCGCGCGCTGGAAATAAGAGGCGCGGAACATACTCATCGGAGACTCAAAGTCAATTGCCGCGCGCGCCTTTGGGCGAAAGTCCCGATCCTTCTGGCGGCTACAGATGGGTCAGGTGGCGCTTGCCGTTCAGGAAGCGCATGAACGGCGCCGGCCGTCCAGCCTCGGCGAGCCTTTGCCCCACCTCGTGCACGACGAAGCGCGTGATGTTGGGCAGGTCCAGAGCCATGGCCTCGTCGAAATCCACCCAGGCGATCTCGTCCAGCTCGCCGCAGTCCGGACGGCGGTCCAGCGACAGCAACGCCTCGGCGGGGGCCATGAAGAATCGCGCGTCGAACCGGCGCGGCCGATAGGGCGGGGTGATGGCCCGGGCCACGAAACTCAGCGGCGCCAGGTCGGGCAGGGCGCCTTGGGCCAAGAACGGCCGCCAAGGCCCCGCGCCGGGGCGCTCGGCAGCCGGGCTTGCCAGCAGAAGCCCGGTCTCCTCGAAAGTCTCCCGCACGGCCGCGAGGGCCAGGGCCCGCGCCAGGCGCGCGGGCTTGGGGTGGCGAGGGTCTTGCTCGAGGCGGACGGCGACCTCGGAGGCCAGCTCGCTGGCGCTGGGGGCGTCATAGTCAGTGCGATCGACCCGGCCGCCGGGGAACACCCACTTGTCCGGCATGAAGGCGTGGCCGTGATTTCGACGGCCCATCAGCAGGCGCGGTTGAGGGCCATCGGTGCGGACGATGATCAGGGTGGCCGCGTGCTTGGGCTTCAGCGCCGCGCCGGTCTCGCGCACGGCGCCGTCGTTGATCGTGTCGAATTTAGCGTCGATCGGCGGCAGGCTCATGGGTGAAGGTTAGACCGATCCGCGCAACTGCATAGGGCGACGTAGCGTCAAGGCCGCGCTCGGCTTGACCCTCCGCCGGGACGCGACGCAAGCTCGCGACGCTTTTGTGAGGGGCTCTACGATGATTGGACGGATTTCGACCCTGGCGCTGGCCGCCGGACTGGCTTTTGGCGCGCCTGCTATGGCCGCTCCGACGGCGGCGCAGGTCGCCGCGGCGGCCAAGGCGGTCCAGCCCAAGGTCGTGGCCTGGCGCCGGGACATCCACGAGCATCCGGAGCTGGGCAATCAGGAGGTCCGCACCTCGGCCCTCATCGCCAAGGAGCTGAAGGCTCTGGGCCTTGAGGTCCATGAGAACGTCGGCAAGACCGGCGTGGTCGGGATCCTGCGGGGCGGCAAGCCGGGCAAGGTCGTGGCCCTGCGCGCCGACATGGACGCCCTGCCGGTCGCCGAGAAGACCGGCCTGCCGTTCGCCTCCAAGGCCACCGCCACCTGGGAAGGCAAGACCGTGCCGGTCATGCACGCCTGCGGCCACGACACGCACGTCGCCATGCTGCTGGGGACCGCCACGGTGCTGGCGGGCATGAAGAAGGACATCCAGGGCACGGTCGTCTTCATCTTCCAGCCCGCCGAGGAAGGCCCTCAGGCGGGCGAGGAGGGCGGCGCCAAGCTGATGATCCGCGACGGCGCGCTGGACAATCCCAAGGTCGACGCGATCTTCGGCGTCCATATCGGCCCGGGCGACGCCCACATGCTGAACTACCGGCCGCAGGGCTTCTACGCCGGCTCCGACCGCATCACGATCACGGTGAAGGGCAAGCAGACCCACGGCGCGAGGCCCTGGGCCGGCGTCGACATGGCTAGCGTGGCCGCCGACATCGTCCAGGCCATGAACCAGATCGCCGCCCGTCAGGTCGATGTCGGCGCCCAGCCCTCGGTCGTGACCCTGGCCGTGATCAACATGGGCATGCGCCAGAACATCATCCCCGAGGACCTGAAGATGGAAGGGACGATGCGGACCTTCTCGCCCGAGCGGAAGGCCGAACTGATCGACAAGATCACCAAGAGCGTGACCGCGATCGGCGATCGCTACGGCGCCAAGGCCGAGGTCGCTTTCACCCAGCCCTATCCGGTGACCTACAACAATCCCGAGCTGTCGAAGTGGGTGAAGGCCTCGCTGCTCAAGGCCTCGCCCGGCAAAGTCGACGACAACGCCGCCCTGGTGACCGGCGCCGAGGACTTCTCGATGTACGCCGAGAAGGTCCCGGCCGTGTTCGTCCAGCTGGGCGGCCGCAAGGCCGACGTGCCGGCCGCCACGGCGCCGGCCAACCACTCGCCCTATTTCGATGTCGACGAGGCGGTGTTCGAGACCGGCGTGAAGGCCGAGGCCTTCATGGCGCTGGACTATCTGGCGAAGAAGTAGGGGGGCGACTTGCCCCCTCCGCGCCTACGGCGCTCCTCCCCCGGAGGGGGAAGAAGGAGCGCGCACCTTCTGCCCCCTCTGGGGGCGGACGACCGCGAAGCGGTCAGGTGGGGGCCTTCTGAGTCCGCTCCGCGAACCACGGCGTGATCCGCCTCAGGGCCTCCTCGACCTCCGCCGTCGAGACCGCGAAGCTGAAGCGGATGAAGCGGTTTCCCTCGACCGGATCGAAGTCGACGCCCGGGGCCGTGCAGACCCCGGTGTCGCGCAGCAGGTCCTTGCAGAAGCTCAGCGAGTCGTCGGTCAGGTGGCCGATGTCGGCCCAGATGTAGAAGGCGCCGTCGGGCGGGGCGATCTTGCGCAGGCCCAGAGCCGGCAGGGCCTCCAGCATCAGCTCGCGATTGCGGCGATAGACGGCGATGTGGCCTTCCAGCTCGTCGAGGCAGTCCATCGCCGCCAAGCCCGCGTGCTGGGCCAGGGACGGGGCGGTCAGGAACAGGTTGCCGACATAGGCGCGCGCCCGCTCCAGATCCTCGCCCGCCGGCGTCAGCAGCCAGCCCAGCCGCCAGCCGGCCATGCTGAAGTACTTGCTGAAGCTGTTGACGATCAGGGCGTCGGAAGCGAACTCCAGCATCGACGGCGTGCGGCCGGTGTACGACAGGCCGTGATAGATTTCGTCGCTGATGATCCGGACGCCGCGCTCGCGGCAGACCTTGGCGATGGCCGCGAGTTCTTCCGGCGCGATGATCGTGCCG
>JAYRLX010000246.1:0-4346 GCA_041905125.1 Caulobacter sp.
GAAGCCTGCCGGCTGACCGCCTCCATCCCCAAAATCGCCGCCTTGCGCGCTAGCCCCCAGTGGTAGCCGGTGAGCTTGCCGCTCTTGGCGATGGCGCGGTGGCAGGGGATCAGGAGCGAGATCGGGTTGGCCCCGATGGCGCCGCCGGTCGCCTGGAAGGCGCCGGGCTTGCCGGCCCAGGCGGCGACCTGGCCGTAGGTGGCCGTCGCGCCGGTCGGGATGGTCAAGAGCGCCTTCCAGACCTGGATGTGGAACGGCGAGCCGATCAGCACCACCGGCAACGGCCCCTCCCCGCCCGTGAAGGCGCGCAGGGCCATCCCTTGCGCGGCCGCGTCATCCCGCGTCCACTCGGCGGCCGGGAAGCGGCGGTGCATGTCGGCGAAGCTCGCCTCGTCGTCGCCGTCCGAGAAGGCCAGGCCCGCCAGACCCCGCTCGGCGATCACGAACAGCCCCCGGCCGAACGGCGTCGGGGCCCAGCCCCAGCGCAGCCGCATGCCCGCCCCGCGCCGCCGGACCTCGCCCGGCGTCGCCGCCTCCTGGGCGATGAAAAGGTCGTGCAGCCGCGAGGGCCCGGACAGCCCCGCGTCGAAGGCCGCGTCCAGCACGGTGCCGCCGGCCTCCAGCGACCGCCGCGCCTCGGCGTGGGCGATGGCCGAGACGAAGGTCTTGGGACTGACCCCGGCCCAGCGGGTGAAGATGCGCTGAAAGTGGAACGGCGACAGGCCGACGGCCTGGGCCGCCTCGTCCAACGAGGGATGATCGGACCACCGCTCGGCCAGCCAGTCGAGCGCCTTGGCCATGCGGTGGTAGTCGACCGAGCGTTCGGCCAGGCGCGCCAGCTCCAGGCTGGCGGCCTCCGAAAGGCCCGTCGAAAGGGGTGATGCGTCGTATGCCATGTCCGGCACGCTAGCCCCGTCGGATAACGCCGTCCGCCCGGTTCTTGCGGCGCTCACGACCAGCGCTCGGCGCGGGCGGCGCGGATGGCGTCCTGCAAGGCGTTGGCGAAGCTGATCCGCTCCTCGGGGCTGAGCGACCGGGCCAGGGTCAGGCGCTTGCGGTGGATCATCAGCCGCACGCGCGCGTCGTGCTCGCCAGGGAGATCGACGCCGACGCGGGTGAAGGCCGTCGGCGAGGTCCAGACCGTTCGCGCGCCCTTCTCGTCCTCGCGGCTGACGGTGACGGCCTCGGCGGTGACCTGGACGCGCTCGACCTGCTTGGCCGCACGGTCGCTGGCGCGGAAGGCCAACCACAGGGCCAGGACGTCCAGCCCCAGGAACGGCAGCACCGGCGGCGCGCCGACCACCAGCAGGAAGATCGCCACCAGGATGTTGAAGGCCATGACCACGGCCAGCAGCACCGCCGCCCCTTGAGGCGTCAACGAACGGTGCGGCGCGATCACCCGGTCCATGTAGAGCGGCGAGGCCATGGGCGGAGAATTTAGGCGCGGCCCGGGCGCTTGGCGAGAGGGGCGCATCACGGCATGGTCCGCGCCATGGCCAAACCCGTGAAGAAGAAGACGGCGAAGCGCATCTCTCCCGCAGAGCGCCAGCGCGTCGAGGTGCTGTTCGAGCGGTTCGAGAGCCTGGAGCTGCGGCCCAAGACCGAGCTCAACTATTCAAACCCCTACGAGCTGGTCACCGCCGTGGCCCTGTCGGCCCAGGCCACCGACGTCAGCGTCAACAAGGCCACCGACAAGCTGTTCAAGGTCGCCAACACCCCCCAGGCCATGCTGGACCTCGGCGAGGCGGGGCTGATCCCCTACATCGCCTCGATCGGCCTCTACCGGACCAAGGCCAAGAACGTCATCGCCACGGCGAACATCCTGGTCAGCCAGTATGGCGGCGAGGTCCCGCTGAACCGGGAAGCGCTGGAGAGCCTGCCCGGCGTCGGCCGCAAGACCGCCAGCGTGGTGCTGAACGAGCTGGACATCGAGCCCGCCATCGCCGTCGACACCCACGTCTTCCGCGTCTCGCACCGCCTGAAGCTGTCGACCGGCAAGACCCCCGACGCGGTCGAGCAGGACCTGATGCGGATCGTGCCCGTCCCGTATCAGACGCGGGCGCACCACTGGCTGATCCTGCACGGCCGCTATGTCTGCGTGGCGCGCCGGCCGAAGTGCGAGGTCTGCAAGATCAGCGATCTCTGCCCGTCGCGAGAGCTGTTTCTGGGGGCGTGAGCAAGCGACGCAAACTCGCGAAAGCTGCGTCAATTTGTCGCCGTTAACGAGTTGGAAACCACCGTTCAGCGGATGGCGAATCCACTCACTCTGGCGGTAGCGCTCCGTGTTGGAGCGTCATGGGAAAGGCCTCGGTGGCAGCCGAGGCCCCTCATTTGGCAAGGCCTGTCAGCGCTCACCGGAATAACCTTATAGGGTGCTAATTCGCACACTAGGTCAATCGCTGACAGGCCAGTTCTACGCGCCTAAGGACGCAGTTGAACGATGGCTTACAGCCGAAAAGAGATCACCCCGCCCATGGTGGGCGTGATCAAGCTCGCTCGCCAGTTGGGCTATAAGTACAACCAGATCGCGGCCTACTACGTGATCAATCAGGGCGGAATTGCAGACGTGATGAAGGGGCGTATCCGCCCCGATATCCCTTGCGCCGCCAGCCTGCCGTCTGACTTCCCGGCGCTGGCTTAATTGTTTGGGCGCGAGCTTCGGCTCGCGCCCTCTTTCTGCTGACCTAGCCGATCGCCCGCATCACCGCCGCCGCGAACGCCGCGCCCTTGTCGTGGGCGTGCTCCAGGAACAGATCCGGCTCGATGACCTCCAGCTCCATCAGCTGGGGCGTGTGGTCGAGGCCGCGGATCAGGTCGACGCGGGCGTAGGTCAGGTTCCCCGGCGCGGCGTTCAGCACCATCTCGGCGGCGTGCAGCGCCTCGGGCTCCGGCGCGATCTCGCTGACCTGGCCGCCGAACTGCGGCTGGACGCGGAAGTCGCCCTCGACCGCCACCTTGGCCACGGCGTGGCTGAACTTGCCGTCGAAATAGAACAGGGACAGCTCGCCCTCCTCGCCGACCGCCGGCAGGAAAGGCTGGATCAGGGCGGGCCCCTGGGGGCCGCCGTCCAGAGACCCGTGGCGCTTGACCCGGATGGTGTCCTGCGAGCCGGCCGAGACCTGCGGCTTGACCACCACCTCGTCGACGCCGAACGCGTCGAAGGCGGCCTCGACCGCCTCCATCGTCAGGCGGTCATGGGCGTGGGTCGGCACGACGGGCGCGCCCTTGGCGGCCAGTTCCAGAAGGTAGGTCTTGGTCGCGTTCCAGCGCATCACCGACGCCGGATTGGCGACGCGGATCTTGTCGGCCTCCAGCCGGTCCAGCAGAGCGAACCACTCGGGCTGGCGGTGGTGATAGCCCCAGGCCAGGGACGGCATGACCAGGCGCGCGCGGCCGCGCTCGATCGGATCGGTCCAGGGCTGGGCCCCGACCAGCAGGCCGTGGGCGCGGAGCGGCGCGGCCAGGCGCTCGAACAACGGCGTCCAGGTCGTGGCGAACCTCGGCTCGTCTCGGGCCGGAACCAGGATCAGGACATCGACCATCGGTTTGCTCACGCTTGCTTCAACATCGGCGGTTAGATTGTCGCAGGCCGCCAGGCAAGGCTCGCGTTGCCTTGAAGCCCCACTTCCTTTAATCGCCCTTCTACTTGGGCCCTCCGCCCTGTTCTTTCAAAGGTTTGCTCCGCCCCATGACCGCGCTCTACGACGTCGCCGCCATTGGCAACGCCATCGTCGACGTCATCGCCCAATGCGATGAAGCCTTCCTCGCGCGCGAAGGCCTGGTGAAGGGCTCGATGGCCCTGATCGATCCGGCCCGGGCGGCCAGCCTGTACGACGTGATGTCGGCCGGTATCGAGGCCTCGGGCGGCAGCGCCGCCAACACCGTGGCCGGCGTCGCCAGCTTCGGCGGCAAGGCCGCCTTCATCGGCAAGGTCGCCGACGACCAGCTGGGCCGCGTGTTCCGCCACGACATGAACGCCATCGGCTGCGTATTCACCACCCCGCCGCTGGCCGAGGGTCCCGCCACCGCCCAGAGCCTGATCAACGTCACCTCCGACGCCCAGCGCACCATGTCGACCTATCTGGGCGCCTGCGTCGAGCTGAACCCGGCGGACGTCGATCCGGAGATCATCGAGCGCGCGCAGATCTCGTACCTGGAAGGCTATCTGTTCGACCCGCCGGAAGCCCGCCGCGCCTTCGCCAAGGCCGCCGCCCTGGCCCACGGCGCCGGCCGCAAGATCTCCATGACCCTGAGCGACAGCTTCATGGTCGACCGCCACCGCGGCGCCCTGCTGGGCTTCGTCGAAACCCAGTGCGACATCGTCTTCGCCAACGAGAGCGAGGTCT
>JAYRLX010000246.1:4356-5909 GCA_041905125.1 Caulobacter sp.
CTCGCTGTTCGAAACCACCAACTTCGAAGAGGCCGTCAAGGCGCTGGCCGACCGCTGCGAGATCGCCGCCGTCACGCGCAGCGAAAAAGGCTCGGTGGTGGCCGCGAACGGGCAGTTGCACGAAATCTCGGCCTACCCGGTGGAAAAAGTCGTGGACACGACCGGCGCGGGCGACCAATACGCGGCGGGTTTCCTCTTCGGCCTTTCCCAGGGCCGCCCGCTGCCTATCTGTGGCCAGCTGGGCAGCCTGGCGGCCGCCGAGGTGATCGAACACTATGGTCCGCGCCCGCAGGTCTCCCTGCGCGAGCTGGCCGAAAAGAACGGACTCTAAGGATTCAGATGGCCCGCACCGCTGAAGTGGTCCGCGAGACGAAGGAGACCCAGATCCGGGTCTGGATCGATCTCGACGGGACCGGCGCCTCGACGATCTCCACCGGCATTGGTTTCTACGACCATATGCTGGAGAGCTTCGCGCGCCACGGCGGCTTCGACCTGAAGGTCGAGACCAAGGGCGACCTGCACATCGACATGCACCACACCGTCGAGGACACCGGCATCGTGCTGGGCCTGGCGGTGAACAAGGCGCTGGACGGCTTCAAGGGCGTCCGCCGCTTCGGCTCGGCCTATATCCCGATGGACGAGACCCTGACGCGCTGCGCGATCGATCTGTCCAACCGGCCGTACCTGGTGTGGAAGGTCGACTTCAAGCGGCCCAAGGTCGGCGAGATGGACACCGAGCTCTTCAAGGAGTTCCACCACGCGTTCGCGATGAACTGCGGGGCGTGCGTGCATCTCGAGACCCTGTACGGCGACAACACCCACCACGTCGCCGAAAGCGGCTTCAAGGCCCTGGCCCGGGCGCTGCGTCAGGCGGTCGAGATCGACCCGAAGACCGGCGGCCAGGCTCCGTCCACCAAGGGCGTGCTGTAAGGACACTCCATGCAGACCGTCGCCCTGATCGACTATGGGTCGGGCAACCTGCGTTCGGCCGAGAAGGCCCTGCGTGAGGCGGCCCGTCGCCGCGCGCTCGACGCCGACATCGTCGTCACCGCCGATCCCGACCTTGTCGCCAAGGCCGACCGCGTCTTCCTGCCCGGCGTCGGGGCCTTCGCCTCGTGCCGCGCCGGCCTGGACGCCACCGGCGTCTACGAGGCGATGAACCAGGCCGTGCACGGCCGGGGCGTGCCGTTCATGGGCATCTGCGTCGGCCACCAGCTGCTGGCCACCGAGGGCCTGGAGTTCGGCGTCACCCCGGGCCTGGACTGGATCAAGGGTCAGGTGAGGAAGCTCGAGCCCAACGATCCGCACCTGACCATCCCGCACATGGGCTGGAACGCGATCGCCTTCACGCGCGCTCATGCCCTGTTCAAGGGCATCGAGGACGGCGCCCACATGTACTACGCCAATTCGTTCGCCCTGCACGCCGCCGATCCGGCCGACGTCGTCGCGACAACCGACCACGGCGGACCGTTCACGGCCGCGGTGGCCAAGGACAACGTCGCGGGCGTACAGTTTCACCCCGAAAAGTCACAAGCCTCAGGGCTCGCCCTGCT
>JAYRLX010000247.1:0-5868 GCA_041905125.1 Caulobacter sp.
GACCCAGAGGCTGAGCGAAATGATGCTGGCGCGCAGCTCCATTGGCAGCTGATTTTCGGGCAAGGAACAGTCGGTCGCCAAGGCCGACCAGACCTTGCGATTCCAATCCAGTGCGTCGATCCGCGTGGCGAAGTCGTCCGCCGGGGCCTGCGACGCGTCCAGCAAGGCTCGCGTCACCTGCCCAAACAGGCGGTACTCCATTTCACGGGGATTCTCAGCCCGCGTCGCCGCCTGCTGATACGCCCGAAGAGACATGCCCCAACCTCTCGTCTTCGTATTCAATCAACTTTCGGCTCAACATTAGAGCCTTGTAGTACTCGCGCGCCATAACGTGCTTAGAGATTGAGATACAATCTTGCAGCACAGCAGGGTTACGAAGCACGCCCATGAACTCGTTCAAGCGCGCGGCGAACTCTTCATAAAACTTCTCGGCGGCGCTCTCGTCGAGATACATCATCATCACCGGGAAGTAGATCCGGCGCGCCGGCGTCTTGACCTCGTCGGGTTGCATGATGTCCTTCTCGCGAAGGACGGACGCCTTGTTCTGGAGAACCAGAACGCCACGCCGATCTCCATTCTGGACCACGGCGCCATTCAGAACGAATTTCTCGCCGGGCTTCAGCGACAGCTTCAGAGGCACGTAACGCTGCTCCTTAGTTGATGCGCCAAGCCCGACGCCGCCAATCAAGCGGCTCTGATAGGAAGCTAGGACGACATCGGTTAACGCCGTGTTGCCAGCGAGGCGGTCATCCGGCGCGATTAGCTTTCAATTAAGCACACAAGGCCTGAAAGCGCGAACGTCCGCTTGGGTTAACGTCCCACGCCGGCAAGCTCCAGCGCCTTTGACGCGACGCTCTGACGCGGCTTAGCAATGGGTTAATTCCTGCGCCGACAGAATGGTTAATACGCAGCCGAGGTCGCCGTCCGATGTCCCGCAAGAACGCTCTGGAAAACTCCGCTAGCGTATTGGCCACGCCGGATTTGGGCGCGATCGCGCCCGGCCCTGCGCGAGCATTCTCGGAGACGGTCGGCGATTCGGCGTCGGCCGAGGCTCTCGAGAGACTCAAGCGCGCCGCCCAGGATCTTAAGAACGCCGAGAACGCCAAGACCCTCGCAAGGGCCATCAAGGCGATCCAGCTGCAGGACTACGAAACCGCGGAGCAGCTGGCGCTGAAACTGCTGGCCAAGGATGGCCGCCTCGGACTGGCCTGGCACATCGTGGGAATCGCGCGCGAAAAGCAGAGCGACTTCGCATCTTCCCTTCAGGCCTACGAAGCCGCCCTGGCGCTTCTTCCCGATCACGGCCCGGTCGCAGGCGATCTTGGTCGCCTCGCCTACCGAATGGACCTCCCCGACCTGGCGGCCCAATTCTTCGCTCACTACTGCCAGGCGCGGCCCGACGATATCGAAGGCGCCAACAACCTGGCCTGCGCCCTGCGGGAGCTGAACCGCGAGAGCGAAGCGATCGATGTGCTTAAGGTCGCCATCAACGCTCATCCCACCAGCGCCCTTCTCTGGAACACGCTGGGCACGGTGCTGTGCAACATCTCGGACGCCGCGGGGTCGATGGTGTTCTTCGACGAGGCCCTGCGGTTGGATCCCGCCTTCGGGAAGGCCTGGCACAACCGCGCCTTCGCCAGGCTTGATCTTGGCGACGCCGAGGGGGCGTTGGCCGACTGCGAAGAAGCGATGAAGCGCCCCAGCTCGAGCCATGACATCTCGGTCATGCGCTTTGCGCGCGCCATGATCCTGCTAAGCCTGGGCCGCCTGGGCGAGGGCTGGGAGGCTTATGAGGAGCGCTTCTCGCCCGAGATGATCGACGCGCCGCTGTTCCAGATTCCGGGAACGCGATGGTCCGGCCAGGATCTGAAGGGCAAGTCCTTGATGCTCGTCACCGAACAGGGCCTGGGCGACGAAGTCATGTTCGCCAACATGCTGGGAGACATTCTCGAAGCCATCGGACCGACGGGCTCCCTCACCCTCGCGGTCGAGCGGCGCCTGATCCCCCTGTTCCAGCGTTCCTATCCGACCATCGAGGTGACGCGGCACCAGACGACGGGCTATGCGGGGCGGAACTATCGCAGCGTGCCGGAAATCGAGGACTGGAGCCGCTTCGACTACTGGGCCGCGATCGGGGATTTCCTGGCGCCGATGCGCGGCTCGATCGACGCCTTCCCCACGCGACCGAACTTTATCCAGGCCGACCCGGACCGGGTCGCCTATTGGAAAGGCGAACTGGCCAAGGTCAGCGCCAAACCCAAGGTCGGCCTGCTGTGGAAGAGCTTGAAACTGAGCGCCGAGCGCGGCCGGCAGTTCTCGCCGTTCGAGACGTGGCGCCAAGTGCTTCAGACGCCCGGCGTCACCTTCGTCAATCTCCAGTACGGCGACTGCGAGGAAGAGATCGCCTTCGCCAAGGCCGAGTTCGGCGTCGACATCTGGCAACCGCCGGGCATCGATCTGAAGCAGGACCTGGATGACGTGACCGCGCTTTGCAGCGCTGTCGACCAGATCATCGGCTTCTCGAACGCCACCGCCAACCTTGCGGGCGCGGCCGGCGCGCCCCTGTGGCTGCTGACGGCTCCGACGATCTGGACCAAGCTCGGGACCGATCGCTATCCCTGGTACCCGCAGACCCGAGTCTTTTCGCCGACGGATTTCAGCGACTGGCGGCCGGTCATGACGGAAGTCGCCCAGGCGCTGGCCGAACGCTTTCCGGGCTAGGCCGGTGGTCAAGGTCACCCTTCGACGCGTCGCGGAGGACGATCGCGAGCGCCTGCTGGCGTGGCGCAACAGCCCCGCGGTCTCGGCCTTCATGTATTCGGATCACCTGATCGCCCGCGAGGAGCACGATCGCTGGTTCGACGGCCTGGCCGCCAATTCCCGTCGTCTTGATCTGATCGTCGAGGCGGACGGCGTTCCAGCCGGCCTCAACAGCCTGACGGATATCGACAGGGTTCAGGGCCGGGCGATCGTCGCGCGGTATCTGGCCGAGGACGCCCCCAAGGGCTTGGGCGTCGGCGGCTTCGCCGAGTTCAAGATGATCGACCACGCCTTCGGTCCGATGGGCTTGCGCAAGCTGTGGTCGGAGGTCCTGGCCTTCAACGAGATCGCCTGGCGGCTGCACATGGCCAACGGCTTCCGGCGCGAGGCCCTGTTCCGCGCCCATGTGGTCAAGCAAGGTCGGCCGGAGGATGTCATCGGCCTGGGACTTCTGGCCGACGAGTGGCGAACCCATCGCCCGGTCGCTCGCCAGCGCCTGATCGACAAGGGATTTTCGGCAAGCGATCTGGACGCGCCGCTGGCCGTGTGAATCGACGCTCTTGCCAAGCGCGCGAGCGCCGGTAGTTTGATCGGCTCGATTTGAACAACTGTTCGAACCGGACTCGATTCCGGCGGAGATGGGCATGAGCCAGCGCTTTGAAGGCACTTCCGACTACGTGGCGACCGAGGACCTCAAGGTCGCGGTGAACGCCGCCGTGGCCCTGGAGCGACCGCTGCTGATCAAGGGCGAGCCGGGCACGGGCAAGACGGTGCTGGCCTATGAAGTCGCCAAGGCGATGGGCGCGCCGCTGATCACCTGGCACATCAAGTCGACCACCAAGGCCCAGCAGGGCCTCTACGAATACGACGCCGTCACCCGCCTGCGCGACAGCCAGCTGGGCGACGAGCGGGTCAAGGACGTCAGGAACTACATCAAGAAGGGCAAGCTCTGGGAAGCCTTCGAGAGCGGGGTTCGCCCGGTGCTGCTGATCGACGAGATCGACAAGGCCGACATCGAATTCCCGAACGACCTCCTGCAGGAGCTCGATCGCATGGAGTTCTTCGTCTACGAGACCGGCGAGACCATCAAGGCCAAGGTCCGGCCGGTGATGATCATCACCTCGAACAACGAGAAGGAGCTGCCGGACGCCTTCCTGCGCCGCTGCTTCTTCCACTACATCCGCTTCCCCGAGGAAGAGACGATGCAGGCCATCGTCGACGTCCACTTCCCCGGCATCAAGCAGAAGCTGGTCTCCGAGGCGCTGCGCATCTTCTACGACATGCGCAAGGTGCCGGGCCTGAAGAAGAAGCCCTCGACCTCCGAGCTGCTGGACTGGCTGAAGCTGCTGCTGGTCGAGGACATCGACGAGAAGGTCCTGCGCGAGAAGGACCCGACCAAGCTGATCCCGCCGCTGCACGGCGCCCTGCTGAAGAACGAGCAGGACGTGCACCTGTTCGAGCGCCTGGCCTTCCTGGCTCGCCGCGAGGGATCGGGCGCGCGGCCGGGGCAGTAAGCTCCGCCCCAGGGGCCTAAGCCGGCGTTACTCGGATTTCACTGGACGCGCGGCGGAGGGGCGACCACCTTCCGCGCAACGAGGGAAGCGTCCCGGGGGTACCTATGCGTCATACCAAATGGCTTACGGCCGCGCTGCTGATCGGCGCCGGCGTCGCGGCCTTGTCGGCCTGCCATCGCGCCGAGGAACCCCGCGAGCACCGCCTGAGCCTGCGCGAGCCCTTGCGGGTCATTGATCGCCTGGACTGTCCGGAAAAGCAGGGCGCGCTGCGCCGCGTGTCGGTTGCGGCCGACGGTCAGTCCTGCGCCTACGAGTCGCCCACGGCCTCGGTCGACCTGCGCCTGGTGCGCCTGAACGGCGGCGACGCCGAGTCTGCTCTGTCGCCGATCGAGGCCGAGCTGAAGGGGGTCATGCCGCCGCCGCCGCCCGCGCCGAAGCCGCCTCACGACACGAAGGGCGGTAAGAACCACGCCAGCATCCACCTGCCCGGCGTTACGATCGACGCGCATGATGACGCCGCCGACATCCGGATCGGCCACCTGACCATCAACAGCGACGGCGGCGCGGCCGAGGTGAAGGTCAACAAGAACGTCAGCACCAAGGGCGACGACGGCCAGGGAGCCGTCAACATCACCGCCGATGACGACCATGGCGAGGGCGACGTCGCCATCCGCGCCAATGAAAACGGCGCCGAGATCCGCGCAAAGAAAGGCGGCCGCGGGGACGTCCGCTCGACCCTGATCATCGCCAACGACAAGGCCCCGAAGGGCTTCCGCCTGGCGGGTTACGAGGCGCGGGGCCCCAAGGGCGGGCCGCTGGCCGTCGCCGTCGTCAAGGCCAAGACCCGCGACACCGACGACCACGATCTGTTCAAGGACATGAAGGCCCTGGTCCGCCACAACGTCGGCGGCTGACCGCCGCCTACTGGACGGGCGCGACCTCCATCACCTTGTAGGTCAGGGGGCGACCGTCCTCGTCGGTGACGGTGACATATTCCCCAAGCGCGAAGCGGTGCTCGCCCAGGCGGTGCAGCGGCTCGTCGTCGGAGTCGTCGGTATTGTCATAGTCGAAGAACCAGCGCGTTCCGCGGCGGTTCAGGCGACCGTCCACGGCGTCTTCGTCGGGCGCGAAGCGGCGCACGCTGCACTCGCCCTTGACCTTGGAGAAGGCGTCCTCGTCGATGTGGCCGTCCGCGGTCAGCGGCGCGGTCAGGGCATAGCCGCGATGGTCGTCGCCGCCGGCGAACTCAGTGCCAGGATTGCGCGCCAGGCGCAGAACGATGCGCGAAAGAGACATGCGGTCGTCTCCCTTTCTTTTCTTATGGTTGGACGAGGTCAGTGCGACAGGAACAGCGACGGACCATCGCTGTTCAGCAGCGTCCGAGTGGTCCCGCCGAAGATGAACTCCTGCAGCCGGGGATGACCAAACGCGCCGGCGACCAGCAGGTTCGCGCCGACGTCCCGAGCCGCGTTCAGCAGCAGCGCGCCAGCGTCGCCGGAACCCTCCAGCACCTTGGCCGTCGCCTTGACGCCCCTCGCGCCGAGGAATTCGACTAGGCGCTCCAGTTCGAAGGCGCGGGACGAGGCCGACGGGG
>JAYRLX010000248.1:0-4595 GCA_041905125.1 Caulobacter sp.
GGGGGGGGGTGTTGGGGGTGCCCGCGGGTGGGGGGGAACTGGAGGTCGGCCGAACTGGCCCCCTCCGGCCCTCTGGGCCACCTCCCCCGTTGCACGGGGGAGGAACTAAGTCGCCATCAATCCCGCAGCAGGTCGTTGATCGACGTCTTCGACCGCGTCTGCGCGTCCACCGTCTTCACGATCACGGCGCAGTAGAGGCTGGGGCCGCCGTTCGGGTCGGGCAGGTTGCCGGGGACCACGACGCTGTAGGGCGGGACCTTGCCGATGTGGACCTGGCCGGTCTTGCGGTCGACGATCTTGGTCGAGGCGCTGATGAACACGCCCATCGACAGCACGCTGCCCTCACCGACGACGACGCCCTCGACGACCTCCGAGCGGGCGCCGATGAAGCAGTTGTCCTCGATGATGGTCGGGTTGGCCTGCAGGGGCTCCAGCACGCCGCCGATGCCGACGCCGCCCGACAGGTGGACGTTCTTGCCGATCTGGGCGCAGGAGCCGACCGTGACCCAGGTGTCGACCATCGTGCCTTCGTCGACATAGCCGCCGATGTTCACGAACGACGGCATCAGGATCACGTTCTTGCCGATGTGGGCGCCGCGACGGACGATGGCGCCGGGTACGGCGCGGAAGCCGCCGGCCTCGAACTGAGGCGCGTCCCAGCCGTCGAACTTGTTCGGCACCTTGTCCCACCAGGGGCCGACGCCGCCGCCCAGCGTCCCGGCGCGCATGACGGTGTTGGGGTTCAGGCGGAACGACAGCAGCACGGCCTTCTTCAGCCACTGGTGCGTCACCCATTCGCCGTCGACCTTTTCCGAGACGCGCGCCTTGCCGCTGTCGAGCAGCAGCAGGGCTTCTTCGACGGCCGTGCGGACCGGGCCGGTGGTGGCGGCCGAGACGTCGGCGCGGGCTTCCCAGGCGGCTTCGATCTCGGTCTGAAGGTCGGAAAGGCTGACGGCGGCGGTCATTGCGGGCTTCCTTGCAGGCGGGCCGAGCTCAGGAACTCGGCGAGGTCGGGAGTGCGGAAATGGACGTGTTCCGAGGTCGAGGCGGCCGCGTGCGGGCCGACCAGCACCGTGGTCATGCCCAGGCGCGCGGCGGGAACCAGGTTCTTCTCGCTGTCCTCGAAGAAAGCGGTCATCGGCGGGTCGATGGCGTGCAGCTTGGTGATCTTGTCGAAGGTCGCCAGGGCGGGCTTGGGCACATAGTCCGCCGTCTCGATCGCGAACACTTCCGAGAAGAGGTCGCGCAGCTCCAGATGGGTCAGCACCCGCTCGGCATGGCCCAGCGAGCCGTTGGTGAAGATCAGCCGACGGCCGGGCAGGCGGGCGATCGCCGCGCGCAGGGCCGGGTTCGGCGTCAGCCGGTCCAGCTCGACGTCATGCACCTCGTCCAGGAAGCGCTTGGGCTCCAGGCCGTGGTTGATCATCAGTCCGGCCAGGGTGGTGCCGTGCTCGGTGAAGTAGCTGTGCTGCAGCGCCCGGGCCTCGTCGCGCGGCAGACCGGTCTCGCGCTGGACGAAGTCGGTCATCTTGGCCTCGATCAACCCCATGAACTCGCTCTCCAGCGGGTACAGGGTGTTGTCGAGGTCGAAGAGCCAGGTGTCGACGTGGGTGAGGTCGGCGCTCATTTCGAGATGAGCGTGCCCGCGCCGTGTTCGCTGAACAGCTCGACCAGCATGGCGTGCGGGCGGCGGCCATCCAGGATGACCACGGCCTCGACGCCCGACTCCACGGCGTGGATGGCGTTCTCGAGCTTGGGGATCATGCCGCCGGTCGCGACGCCCGTGGCGATCAGCTCGCGGGCTTCGTCGATCGTCATCTGGCGGATCAGCTCGCCATTGGCGTCGAGCACGCCCTTGATGTCGGTCAGCATCAGCATCCGCTTGGCCTTCAGCGCGCCCGCCAGGGCGCCGGCGACCGTGTCGGCGTTGATGTTGAAGGTCTCGCCCTCGGTCGAGACGCCGATCGGGGCGATGACCGGGATGTAGTCGGTCTCGGAGCTCAGCAGGGCCTGGATCAGGTGCGGATCGACCTTGGTCGGCTCGCCCACGAAGCCCAGGTCGACGACCTGCTCGATATTGCTGTCCGGGTCCTTGCGGGTGCGCGTCACCTTCTCGGCGGTGATCAGGCGCGCGTCCTTGCCCGACAGGCCCACGCCGCGCACGTCGGCCTCGGCGCCCGCCTGGGTGATCCAGTTGGCGATCTCCTTGTTGATCGCGCCGGACAGGACCATCTCGGCCACTTCCATGGTGGCTTCGTCGGTGACGCGCAGGCCGTCGACAAAGGTCGACTTGACGCCGGCCTTGTCGAGCATGCGGCTTATCTGCGGACCGCCGCCGTGGACGACCACCGGGTGCACGCCCAGCAGCTTCAGCAGCACGGCGTCGGCGGCGAAGACCTTGGCCACCTCTTCCTGGCCCATGGCGTGGCCGCCGTATTTGATCACCACCGTCTCGCGGTCGTAGATCTGGATGTAGGGCAGGGCCTCGGCCAGGGTCTTGGCGGTGGCCCAGCCGGCTTCCTCGGCGACGTCGGTCAAGGCGGCTTGTCCTCGAAGGGAAATTAGGCGCGCCTCGATAGCGGACCCCGCCCCCCCTGTCATCAAAAACGCTGAGTTATCCGCGACGCTCGAACCGCCACTTCATGACCAGCACCGCGCCGGACATCAGCAGGCAGGCGATGTTGGAGGCGATCACCGGCCAGGCCTGGATCATGATCCCGTAGGCGATCCAGCAGGCAAACCCCGTGACGGTGACGACATAGGTCCGCAGGGATACGGCCGAGGCGTCCTTTTCTTTCCAGATCTTAAGGATCTGCGGCGCGAAGCTGGTGATCGACAGCAGGGCCGCGATCGTTCCGACAGTCGCGGCGACGGGCGTGACGGCCATCTAGGCCGTCTGGCCCAGAACCTGATCCAGGCCCCACAGCTCGGCGTAGGCTGGGGCCAGGGTCAAGCCCACCGGCGTCGGGCCCGGCGCGTGGCCCTCGCGCAGGCAGTGCGCCAGGTAGGACAGCGCCGTCTTCACGCCGTGCTCGGAATAGGGCTTGCCGATCACGCCGCAGGCGCCGGCGAAGTCTTCCGGCAGGCGCTTGACGTTGGCGGTCATGAACAGCGCCACGCCGCCGCAGTCCTGCGAGATCTTGCGGGCGACGTCGACGCCGGTCGGACCGTCGCTGAGGTGGACGTCGACCAGGGCCAGATCGGGATGCAGTTGCTGGGCGAGAGCGACCGCCTCGTCCGAGCTCATGGCCAAGCCGAGCGGACGGCAGCCGACCTCTTCGATCAGATGCTCCAGCTCGATGGCCAGCAGCATCTCATCCTCGACGATCAGCACTTCGAGCGCACGGCCGCTCATAAAAGCCTTATCCTTCAACTCAGTGCGCGCCATTCACAGGCAGCAAAACGACCACGCGGGTTCCAGGTTCCGCGGCAGTGGTCTCGCACTTGGCTTTCAGCTGCTGGCAAAGCAGTTGAACGATGGTCAGACCAAAACCGTTGGCCTGTTGCTTCATCCCAACGCCGTTGTCGGTGATTTCGATCCGGAAATCGCCGTTCAAGCGGCTGACGCCGACGAAGATTCGGCCGCCCCGGCCTTCGGGGAAGCCATGCTTCAGCGAATTGGTCAGCAGCTCATTGACCACCAGGGCGAACGGCGCGGCCTTGGCGGCGGGGATGTCGACCCGCTCCAGATCCAGCTGCATCTCGATATCGTCGCGGCCCGCCGAGCCCATCAGGTCGGCGACCATGTCGCGGATGAAGGCCGAGACGTCGAAACGCTCGACGTCCTCACTCTGGAACAGGCGGCGGTGCACGGTGGCGATGGCGTTGACCCGGCCCAGCATGCCCTTCAGCGAGGCCTTCAGCGCCGGATCGGGCACGCGGCGCGTCTGCAGCAGCAGCAGGCTGGAGATGAGCTGCAGGTTGTTCTTCACCCGGTGGTCGACCTCGTGGAGCAGGGCGGTCTTCTGCTCCAGGGCGTCGGTCAGTTCGCGGGTGCGGTCTTCGACGACCTGCTCCAGGCCGTCACGGTGCTCGAGCACCTTGGCCTCGGCGGTCTTCTTGTCGGTGACGTCCAGCTGCGAGCCGAAGAAATAGACGATCTCGCCGGCGTCGTTGCGGACGGGCGAGATGTAGAGGGCGTTCCAGAAGGTCGAGCCGTCCTTGCGATAGTTCAGCAGCTCGACCTTGGCGTCCTCGCCCGTGGCGACGGCCCGGCTCAGGGTCGCGATGGCCGCCCGGCTGGTTTCAGGCCCCTGCAGCATCCGGCAGTTGCGGCCGATGATCTCGTCGCGCTCGTAGCCGGTCAGCTTCAGGAAGGCGTCGTTGGCGAAGATGATCGGATTGTCGGCCTGGGACGCGTCGGTGACGATCATCGCCATCCGGGTCGCGCGGATCGCCGCCGCGAAGGGGTCGTCGATGCCATGCCCGGCGGCCAGGCGGTCGCCGGCGCGTCGCGATTCCGAATAGTCGTCCATGCCTGCAATCAGCTCCACCGCCCCGTGGACGCTCAACGTACTCGATCGTGTCGAGTTCCAAACATAGGTTCAATCCCAAAAGTAACGGCGGGAGTCCGCCAAGGACTCCCGCCGTTGAGC
>JAYRLX010000248.1:4605-5809 GCA_041905125.1 Caulobacter sp.
AGTTCCAACCTTACGCTGATTGTGAATTGTTTTGTGTGGTGTGCTCCTAGGACTCGTGGCGTTGAGCGTGGCGGAGGAGGAAGGCTGTTTCCGCCGCCGCGCCATAAGGAGGTCCGATCGCGCTTCCCGGTGCGGCCGGACCTCGATAAGCGCCCTATTTGGGCTGGTAGATCCTGTCGAAGACTCCGCCGTCGGCGAAGTGCGTGGCCTGGGCCTTCTTCCAGCCGCCGAAGGTGTCGTCGATGGTCACCAGCGGGATCTGCTTGAACTTGCTGGCGTACTTGGCCGCCGCCGCGGCGCTGCGCGGGCGGTAGTGGTTCTTGCCGATCAGGTCCTGGGCCAGGGGGCTATAGAGGAAGTTCAGATAGCCCTCGGCCACGGTGCGCGTCTTGTGGCGGTCGACGTTCTTGTCGACCAGGGCGACCGGCGGCTCGGCCAGGATCGAGATCGACGGATAGACGATGTCGAACTTGCCCGGCAGCTCCTCCTGGGCCAGGAACGCCTCGTTCTCCCAGGCCAGCAGCACGTCGCCGATGCCGCGTTGGGTGAAGGTGGTCGTCGCGCCGCGCGCGCCGGTGTCCAGCACCGGCACGTGCTCGAACAGGCTGCGCACATAGGCCTCGGCCTTGGCGGGATTGCCGCCGGGCTGCTTCAGCGCCCAGGCCCACGCCGCCAGATAGTTCCAGCGCGCGCCGCCCGAGGTCTTGGGGTTGGGGGTGATGACGTCGATGCCCGGCTTGATCAGGTCGCCCCAGTCCTTGATCTTCCAGGGGTTGCCCTTGCGGACCAGGAACACGATCGTCGAGGTGTAGGGCGTGGAGTTCTGCGGCAGGCGCGACTGCCAGCTTGCTGGTAGCAATTTGGCCTTGGCCGCGATCTCGTCGATGTCATAGGCCAGGGCGAGGGTGACGACGTCAGCCTGCAGGCCGTCGATCACCGAGCGGGCCTGCTTGCCCGAGCCGCCGTGGCTCTGGTTGATCACCAGGGTCTGGCCGACCTTGTCCTTCCAGTACTTGGCGTAGGCGGCGTTGATGTCCTTGTAGAGCTCGCGGGTCGGGTCGTAGCTGACGTTCAGCAGCGTGACCGGCTTGGCCTGGGCGTGGGCCAGGCCGCCCGCCATCAGGGTCGCGGCTCCTGCGCCCGCGCCGGCCATCAAGCCGCGTCGGGTGGGAGCTTTGCGGGTGTCGCTCATGGGCGCGATCCT
>JAYRLX010000007.1:0-7306 GCA_041905125.1 Caulobacter sp.
ATCGAGGCGCCGCTGCCGCCGCCGCCGTGGCCGCTCTGGATCCGCATGTCGCCCAAGCGCCTGGGCTTCTTCGCCCGGTTCTGGTGGTGGTTCTTCGACAACCACGGCGGCCAGGAAACGCGGAAGGCGGCCGAGGCGCGGGCCGGGCAGGCGGCGGACCTGCTGATCGAGCTGTCGGACTCCGGCCAGAACGTGCTGGTGCTGGCCCACGGCTTCTTCAACTGGATGATCGCCGACGCGCTCAAGCAGCGCGGCCTGACCAAGCTGTTGGATCAAGGACACGGCTACTGGAGCATCAAGCGCTTCCGCCGCGCTTGAGTTCAAACCCTCTTCCCTTAACCAACGGCAAGCTCTAGGCCGTTGTCGATGAGCTTGCGGGCCACTAGGCTTGGGCCCGCTCACCTGAGAGTTGCAATGACCGACGCCGCGAACCCTGCCGCCGACATCTCCGCCCTGAGCTTCGAGGAAGCCCTGGCGCAGCTGGAGCGGATCGTGGCCGAGCTGGAGTCGGGCCAGGCGCCGCTGGAGCGCTCGATCGACATCTACGAGCGCGGCGCGGCCCTGAAGGCCCACTGCGAGAAGAAGCTGGAAGCCGCGCGCCTGAAGGTCGAGAAGATCGTGCTCGGGCAGGGCGGGGCGGTGTCCGCCGAAGCGGCAGAGTTCAACTGATGAGCGGCGTCCAGCCGAGGATCGCGGGGAGCCGCCCTTGAACGATCACGCCCCCACCGACCTGGCCCGTCGCATCGTCCAGGCCGCGGACATCGTCACGGTCGCGCTCGATGAGCTGCTGCCGCGCGCCGATGGTCCCGAAAGCCGCCTGACCGAGGCGATGCGCTACGCCGCCCTGGGGCCAGGCAAGCGCCTGCGGCCGTTCTTCGCGCTGGAGACCGGCAAGATGTTCGACCTGGCCGAGCGGCCGGTGCTGCGCGCGGCCTGCGCGCTGGAGTGCATCCACGCCTACAGCCTGGTCCACGACGACCTGCCGGCCATGGACGACGACGACGTGCGTCGCGGCCGACCGACCGTGCACAAGCAGTATGACGAGGCCACCGCCATCCTGGCCGGCGACGCCCTGCAGACGGCGGCCTTCGAGATCATGGCCCACCCGGACACCCACGACGACGCCCACGTGCGCTCGGAGCTGGTGCGCAAGCTGGCGATCGCCTCGGGCGCGCGCGGCATGGTCGGCGGCCAGATGATCGACATCCTGGGCGTTCGCGACGACCTGGGCGCCGTGGCGCGCATGCAGCGGCTGAAGACCGGCGCCCTGATCGCCTTCGCCTTCGAGATCCCGCTGATCATCGCCCGCGCCAAGGAGGCCGAGCGCCACGCCCTGATGGCCTTCGCCCAGGACCTGGGCCTGGCCTACCAGATCGTCGACGACATCCTCGACGCCGAGGGCGACGAAAAGACATTGGGCAAGGCCGCCGGCGGCAAGGACGCCGCCAAGGGCAAGGCCAACTACGTCACCCTGCTGGGACTGGATGCGGCCAAGGAGCGCGTGACGCTTTTGGCCGAGCAAACCCGTTCCCACCTCGAAATTTTTGGCGAGCGGGCCGAACATCTCCGCGAAAGCGTTGATTTCGTACTGGACCGCCGCAACTGACCGCGCTTTTGTCAAACATGTCTTCCAAAACGCCCTTGCTCGACACCATCGCCTCGCCCGCCGATACGCGAGGCCTGTCCGTAGGCGAACTGAAACAGCTGGCGGCCGAGGTGCGCGCCGAGACGATCGACGCGGTCTCGGTGACGGGCGGCCACCTGGGCGCTGGCCTGGGCGTGGTCGAGCTGACCGTGGCCCTGCACCACGTGTTCGAGACGCCCAAGGACATCCTGATCTGGGACGTCGGCCACCAGGCCTATCCGCACAAGATCCTGACCGGCCGCCGCGACCGCATCCGCACCTTGCGCCAGGGCGGGGGTCTCTCCGGCTTCACCAAGCGCGCCGAGAGCGAATACGACCCGTTCGGCGCGGCGCACGCGGCGACCTCGATCTCGGCGGCGCTGGGCTTCTGCGCCGCGCGCGACGCCAAGGGTGAAGACAACAGCGTCATCGCCGTGATCGGCGACGGCTCGCTGGGCGCGGGCATGGCCTATGAGGCGATGAACGCGGCGACGGATACGACCAAGCGCCTGATCGTCATCCTCAACGACAACGACATGTCGATCGCGCCGCCGGTCGGCGGCATGAGCGCCTATCTGGCCAATCTCGTCTCGGGCGGCGCCTACCGCTCGGTGCGCAAGCTGGGCAAGACGGTGGTCGAGAAGCTGCCGAGCCCGATGCGCGAAGCCGCCCGCAAGGCGGAAGAATACGCCCGCGGCATGGTCACCGGCGGCACCTTCTTCGAGGAGCTCGGCTTCCACTATGTCGGCCCGATCGACGGCCACGACATGGACGCCCTGGTCAGCGTGCTGAAGAACGCCAAGGCCTTCGCCGACAAGCCGGTGCTGGTCCACTGCGTCACCCAGAAGGGCAAGGGCTACGCCCCGGCCGAGGGCGCGGCCGACAAGCTGCACGCGGTGGTCAAGTTCGACGTGGTCACCGGCCAGCAGCAGAAGTCGGCCGGCGGCCCGCCCAGCTACACCAAGGTCTTCGCCCAGGAGCTGATCAAGCAGGCGGAGAAGGACGAGAAGATCGTCGCCATCACCGCCGCCATGCCCTCGGGCACGGGCCTTGATCTGTTCGGCAAGGCCTTCCCGGACCGCACTTTCGACGTCGGCATCGCCGAGCAGCACGCGGTGACCTTCGCCGCGGGCCTGGCCGCCGACGGCATGAAGCCGTTCACCGCGATCTATTCGACCTTCCTGCAGCGCGGCTACGACCAGGTTGTCCACGACGTGGCCATCCAGGGCCTGCCGGTGCGCTTCGCCATGGACCGCGCCGGTCTGGTCGGCGCCGATGGTCCGACCCACGCCGGCAGTTTCGACATCGGCTTCATGGGCGCTCTGCCGGGCATGGTGCTGATGGCCGCCGCCGACGAGGTGGAGCTGGCCCGCATGGTCGCCACCGCCGCCGAGATCGACGACCGCCCCAGCGCCTTCCGCTATCCGCGCGGCGAGGGCCTGGGCCTCGACATGCCCGCGATCGCCGAACCGCTAGAGATCGGCAAGGGCCGCATCGTCCGCGAAGGGACCAGCGTCGCCATCGTCTCGTTCGGCACGCGCCTGTCGGAAAGCCTGAAGGCCGCCGACCTGCTGGCCGCGCGCGGCCTGTCGGCCACCGTCTGCGACGCCCGCTTCGCCAAGCCGCTCGACCTCGACCTCTTGCTGCGCCTGGCGCGCGAGCACGAAGCGATCGTCACGGTGGAAGAGGGCTCCATGGGCGGCTTCGGGGCCTTCGTGCTGCAGGCCCTGGCCCAGCACGGCGCGCTGGATCGCGGCCTGAAGATCCGCACCCTGTGCCTGCCCGACATCTTCCAGGACCAGGACAAGCCCGACGCCATGTACGCCCAGGCCGGCCTCGACGCCGAGGGCGTCCTGCGCGGCGCGCTGTCGGCCCTGGGCATGGACAATGTCAGCGCGGCGGGCGCGGGGCGTCGGGCCTAGGCTCCGCAGGCCTTGAAGAAGGCGTTGACCTGACTTCGGTCGGCGGAACCTGCCGCGAGGCTGTGGCGCTGACCCTTGGTCAGCAACGCCAGATCGCCTGATCTCTTGAAGCTTCGAAGCGCGGGGGCGCTGACCTGGCCGCGCGCCTCCATCAGGCCTTCGCTCATGGCGTCGTCGATCCTGGCGGCGGCGAAGCGGCTCTCGCTGCGGCCCGAGGCCAGCACGAGTTCGCCGCCAGACACGCCGACGGCGGACATGTCGATCTGGCCCGCGCCAGGCCGGCAACGCATCATCAGCACGACGTCATCGCTGTCGGGGCGGCCGTAGGCGAGGCGGGGGTCTTCGCCGGCGTCGGCGAGATAGGCCCAGCGATAGCCGTCCTGAGCGACCTTCTCGTGCGCGCAGCCCGCCAGGCCAGCGGCCAGCATCACGGCGATCATCGGGACGGCGCGCGACGGCCTGGAAGGTCCGCCTCGTCCGATCACCGCGGCTTGGGCCTGAATGGCTCCTGAAAGCAGAACGGGCGCGGAGACCGTTCGGTCGCCGCGCCCGCAAGGGTCGGTCTCTACGCCGCGCTTAGAACGGCGAGAAGCGCTCGACCAGCGCCTGGCCGGCCGGGGTCTTCTGAACGCGGCTGATGTCGCCGCGGCCGCCGTAGCTGATGCGCGCTTCGGCGATCTGGGTGTGGCGGATGGTGTTGGCCGAGGAGATATCCTCCGGACGCACGATGCCGGCGACGGTCAGCTGGCGCAGCTCGGCGTTGGTGCGGACCTCCTGGGTGCCCTGGATCACCATGTTGCCGTTCGGCAGGACCTGGCTGACCACGGCGGCGATCGTCAGGCTGATCTTTTCCGAGCGCTTGATGCTGCCCGCGCCCGAATTGGTCGTGGTCGAGCCGGTCTCCAGCGCGTTCGCCGGATCGAAGCCGCCCGGCAGGACCTTGCCCAGGCTCGACTCCAGGCCCAGCAGGTGCGGGACGCCGGCCTTGGTGGTGGCGGCGCGCGAGCTGGCGGTCTGGTTCTTGGTGTCGACGCTGTCGTCGATGTCGATCATCACGGTCAGGATGTCGCCGACGCGGCTGGCGCGCTGGTCGTTGAAGAAGGCGCGCGCGCCGACCCGCCACAGCGAGTTGGCCGAGGCGGCCTGCGGGGCCGGTTCGCGGGCCGAAACGTATTGCTGCTGGATCGGGGCCAGGGCGGCGGGGTAGCCGACGGGGGCCAGGTCCGGACCCTTCACGGCTTCCTTGACGGTGGAGCAGGCGGCCAGCGGGGCCAGCAGCAGGGTGGCGGCGATGAGAGCGGGGCGACGCATGGGTCAGAGCCTCTTAGCGAGCGGCGAAACGGACGGGTTGCGAACGAGCTTGCAAGCCTTGGGCCTGCGGGCCGACGGCGGCGGCGCCAGGGCCGGTCGCGACAGCCTGGATGATCTTCTTCGACAGCGTGTTCTGGACGGCGATGACATCGCCCGTGGAGGCGGCGGCCATGGCCTTGCCTTGAAGCGACAGGGAAATTCCGCCGTCGCTGTACGTCACGGTGATCAGGTCGCCGGTCTTGATGACCTGGGGCGCGGTCACGTCGCGGGTCGAGACTGCGGCGCCTTCACGCAGGGGGCGCTTGGCGGCCAGGCCGATCACAGCGTCGGAGTCGCGCGGCGCGTCGGCCGGTGCGCCGGCCATCTTGGTCCACACCAGGTCTTCCGGCTGGACGATTTCGCCGGCCGAGAGGCTGCGGGCGTAGGCAAGAACTTCCACGTTGCCGCGCGACGCGCCCGCCAGGCCGGCCCGGGTCGAGCCGCCATTGTCGGCGCCCTCGCGGACGATGATCCGGCGGATGCCCTGACTGTTGTCCCAGTCGAAGCCCGCGCGACGCGCGAAGACCTGCACCTGGCCGGCGTCGAGCACGGCGCTCGGGCCCATGCGCGGCGCGACGACCAGGTTGGCGGCCGGGCCGGAGACGCCGTCGAACAGGTCGCCCAGGGTGACGCGGCCGTCCGCGTCGGTGGTGTCCATCCGCAGGCTCACCGGCGT
Source organism: Caulobacter sp. (assembly GCA_041905125.1). Classification (GTDB taxonomy): domain Bacteria; phylum Pseudomonadota; class Alphaproteobacteria; order Caulobacterales; family Caulobacteraceae; genus Caulobacter. Next base: position 5,573 of record JAYRLX010000007.1, read on the forward strand.
TCCGGCGAGGGCCGGGGCGGCGAAGGCGAGGGCGGCGGCGGCGATCAGCAGCGCTTTCATCGGCTTACGACCTCATCTGCGAGGTGGTTTGCAGCATCTGGTCGGCCGTGGTGATGACCTTGGAGTTCATCTCGTAGGCGCGCTGGGCGGTGATCAGGGCGGTGATTTCCGAGACCGAGTCGACGTTCGAGGCTTCGGTGTAGTGCTGCAGCAGCATGCCGAAGCCCGGCTGGCCCGGGACCGCCAGGTTGGCGGCGCCCGAGGCGGCGGTCTCCAGGAACATGTTGTCGCCGATGGCCTCGAGGCCGCCTTCGTTCATGAAGTTGGCGAGCTGCAGCTGGCCGATCGTCTGGGGCTGCGGCTGGCCGTCCAGCTTGACCTGCACCAGGCCGGTCTTGCTGATGATGATGTCGGTGGCGTTCTGCGGGACGGTGATGCCCGGCTGGACCTGGTAGCCGTCCTCGGTGACGATCTGGCCCTGGTCGTTGGTCGAGAAGTTGCCGGCGCGGGTGTAGGCCGTCTCGCCCGAGGGCAGCAGGATCTGCAGGTAGCCCTTACCCTGGATCGCGACGTCCAGCGGGTTGTCGGTCAGGGTCGGGGTGCCTTGCTCGGTGATGCGATAGACCGAGCCGGCCTTGACGCCGCCGCCGACCTGCACGCCCGTGGGGACGATGTTGCCGTCGCTGGACGATTGCGAGCCGGCGCGCTCGATCGTCTGGTACAGCAGGTCCTGGAACTCGGCCCGCTGGCGCTTGAAGCCAACGGTGTTCATGTTGGCGATGTTGTTCGAGATGACTTCGACGTTCAGCTGTTGCGCTGACATGCCCGAAGCGGCGGTGCGGAGAGCTTGCATCGGCTAGCGTCCCTTAGTTGACTTTGCCCAGCCGCTCGACGGCGGTCCGGGACAGTTCGGAGGTGTTGTCCATCATCCGCGCGACGCTTTCGTAGGCGCGCTGAACCGAGATCAACTTGGTGATCTCGACGACGGATTGGACGTTGGAGGCTTCCAGCATGCCCTGGTGGACGACGGCGTCCGGCGCGGGCTGCGGGGTGGTGTTGGTGGTGTTGCGGTAGAGGTTGTCGCCGTCCTTGGCCATCGAGGCCAGGTTGTCGGGGCGGACAACGGCGATCTTGCCGACCCGGACCGCGCCCTGGGTGACGATGCCGTCCTTGCCGATGTTCACCTGGCCCAGGGTGGGGTCGATGTTGATCGGACCGCCGCCCTCGTCCAGCACGGGATGTCCGCCCTGGGTGACGATCTGGCCCTGGGGATTGGTGGTGAAGCGGCCGTCGCGGGTGTAGCGCTCGCCCCCGGCGGTCTGAACCCGGAAGAAGCCGTTGCCCTCGATCGCCAGGTCGAAGTCGCCGCCCGTCTTGGTCATGGCGCCTTGCGTGAAGTCCCGGGCGACGCCGCTATCCAGCACGAACTTGACCGGGGCCGAGCCATCCAGGGTCTTGGCCGGCTTGGCCTGCTCGGTGCGGACCATCAGGTCCTCGACCTTGAAGCCCGTGGTGTTGGCGTTGGCGATGTTGTTGGCCACGATGTCCAGCTCGCGGCGAAGCGTCAGTTGGCGCGAAAGGCCGACGTAAAGCGCGTTGTCCATGGCGAGTTAACTCGGGCGGCTGGCGCGACAAATGCGCCGCGCCTCCAGAAGCAACCTTCGTGCCAGAGCGAAAAGCTCAATAAAAACAGCAAATAGAAAGGTTAATGAGGGGGTGTTGGTCGGACTCTGC
>JAYRLX010000007.1:7316-8410 GCA_041905125.1 Caulobacter sp.
ACATCGTTAACCATGCTCGCGCATGAGTAAGGCATATAGATTCCAAGGAACCGCGCGCGTGGCTCAGAACGATCAGGAAGCTCCGGAAGGTGAAGAGGGCGCCGAAGGCGAAGCCCCCGCCAAGAAGAAGCCGCCTATTCTCATCATCGCGATCGCGGCCGGCGTCCTTGTCCTGGGCGGCGGCGGCGCTGCGGCCTTCTTTCTCCTGAAGCCCAAGCCGGCCGCCGAGGCCGGCGAGCATGGCGCTGAAAAGAAAGAGAAAAAGAAGGAAGAGAAGAAGGAAGGCGGTCACGGCGAGAAGAAGGATGGCGAGGGCGGCGCGGCCGCTGCCGCCGGTCCGGCGCCCGTGATCAAGGAAGGCCCGGACGGCGTGGTGTTCTACACCCTGCCGGACATCGTCGTGAACATGCAGACGGCCGACGGCAAGTCGACCTTCCTGAAGCTGAAACTGACTTTCGAGCTGCCCGACGAAGAGACGGCCGAGGCTTTGACGCCGAATCTGCCCAGGTTGCAGGACATGTTCCAGACGTTCCTGCGCGAACTGCGTCCCGAAGACCTGAACGGCAGCCAAGGCACCTATCAACTGCGCGTCGAGCTGCTGCGCCGGGTGAACCTGGTCGCCGCGCCGGCCAAGGTGAACGCGGTCCTCATCGAGGAGATGCTGATCAACTAAGCTCTCGGGCTGGTTGGGGCGAACGATCATGGCGGACGAGAACGATCAGTGGGGCGCCGAGGGCGCCGGCGGCGACGCGGTCAACGAGTTCGGCGACTTCTCGGGCGGCATGGCCGGCTGGGATGACGGCGGCGGCGAGGGCGGCTCCGAGCGCATCCTGAACCAGGACGAGATCGACAGCCTGCTGGGCTTCGATCTGTCCGGCGACGGCTCCGAGGACCGCACGGGCATCCGCGCGATCATCAACTCGGCGCTGGTCTCGTACGAACGCCTGCCGATGCTGGAAATCGTCTTCGACCGCCTGGTGCGGTTGATGACGACGTCCCTGCGGAACTTCACCTCCGACAACGTCGAGGTCAGCCTCGACAACATCAGCTCGATCCGCTTCGGCGACTATCTGAACTCGATCCCGCTGCCCGCC
>JAYRLX010000007.1:8420-12813 GCA_041905125.1 Caulobacter sp.
GCTGGACAACTACGGCCTGCTGACGGTCGACTCGAACCTGATCTACTCGATCGTCGACGTGCTGCTGGGCGGCCGTCGCGGCACGGCGGCGATGCGCATCGAAGGCCGGCCCTACACCACGATCGAACGCGTGCTGGTGCAGCGGATGATCGAGGTGGTGCTGCACGACCTGAAGAGCGCCTTCGAGCCGCTGCACCCGGTCGCCTTCTCGCTGGACCGCCTGGAGACCAACCCGCGTTTCGCCGCCATCGCGCGCCCCGCCAACGCGGCGATCCTGGTCAAGCTGCGGATCGACATGGAAGACCGCGGCGGCCGCATCGAGCTCCTGCTGCCCTACGCCACGCTGGAACCCATCCGGAAGATGCTGCTGCAGCAGTTCATGGGCGAGAAGTTCGGCCGCGACAACATCTGGGAAGGCCACTTGGCCACGGAACTCTGGACCACCCAAATGGAGGTTCGCGCCGTGCTCGACGAGCAGCAGCTGCCGCTGTCGCGCGTGCTGAACATGCAGGTCGGCGACACCCTGATGCTGAACGCTACCCCCGACAGCCTGGTCGAGCTGCGCGCCGGGGCCATCCCGCTGACGCGCGGCCGCATGGGGCGTCGTAACCACGCCATCGCCATCCGCGCCGAAGCGCCGCTGACCCCGGCCGCCAAGAAGGCCGTGCAGAAGCTGAAATGAGTCTCGTCGCTTTCGCCATGAACGGGTTGCTGGCGGTGCTGCTGATCGTGGCGCTGGCTTTCGGCTGGCGCCTGGAGCGCCGGTTGAAGGCGCTGCGCGACAGCCACGAGGGCTTCGCCAAGGCCGTGAAGGACCTCGACCAGGCCGCCGCCCGCGCCGAACAGGGCCTGGCCGACCTGCGCGCCGCCACCGACGAGGCCGCCGAGACCCTGGCGATCCGCATCGAGCGCGCCCAGGCCCTGGCCGCCCAGTTGGATGAGCGGATCAGCAATCCGCCGCCGGCTCGCGCCGAGCGGGCCGCGCCGCCGCCCCCCGCCGTTCGCGGCCGCGTGGAGCCGCCGGCCCCGTCTTCCGAACGCCGCCTGAAGGCCGAGGACTTCGAGCGTCTGCTCGAGCGGGAGGATCGCCTTCCGCCCAGCGCTCGCCCGACGCTCAGTGCGCCAAGCCCGCTCCCCGAAACCCCGCGTTCACGGGCGCGGATCGATGATGATCTCTTCGACGGACCGGGCGAGCCCCCGCGTCCCGGACCCCAATCCAGAGCCCGCCGATGAAGAATGTTCCGCGCATCCTGCCCCTGGTCGGCGTCGCCGTCGGCGGCGTGCTGGCCATCAACGCCCTGGCCGGCGCCAAGTCGCTGCCTGACATGCTGAGCGGCGCCAAGGCCTTCGCTGAAGGCGTGGCCAAGCCCGAAGGCAAGGCTGGCGAAGGTGAGGGCGCGCCCTCGGCCGAAGGCGCGGGCCAGCCGGCCGCCGCCAAGGCTCCGCAGACCCTGCCGCGCGCCTGCGCCCCCTCGGCCGACGCCCTGGCCAAGGAAGCCGGTCTCTCGCCGGCCGAGCTGCGGGTGCTCCAGAGCCTGGGCGCCCGTCGCGGCCAGCTGGACCAGCGCGAGCAGGACATCGACGTCCAGCTGCAGCTGCTGGCCGCCGCCGAGGCCAAGCTGGACGCCAAGATGAAGGCCCTGACCGGCCTCAAGGGCGACATCCAGGGGCTGCTGGGCCAGGTCGACTCCCAGAAGCAGGCCGAGGTCGATCGCCTGGTGACCGTCTATCAGGGCATGAAGCCCAAGGACGCCGCCGCCCGCATGACCCTGCTGTCGGACGAGGTCCGCCTGCCGATCGCCGCCAAGATGAAGGAACGCACCCTGGCGATGATCCTGTCCAATATGGCGCCGGCCGACGCCAAGGTCCTGACCGAACGCCTGGCCGCGCGTCTCGCCAATCCCGTGGTCGAGAAGGGCAAGGCGGCCGTCGCCGACAACGGCGCTCAGGCCGCCGCGCCGGGCCAGCAAGCCGCTGGCGCGCCGCTGGCCGGCGCACCCAAAAAGGCCGGTTAAGGGAGGCTCATGACCCTTCGCCGTCTCCTGCGATCCAGCGTCGCCGCCGCGTGCATCGCGGGCGTGCTGGCGCCGTCCGGCTACGCCGCGCCGCCGCCCGTCGCGGCGCGGTCGGCGCTGGACGTGCGTGTCGCGCAGGCGGCGGACTTCTCGCGGGTCGAGTTCCACTGGAGCGGCGCGGCCCGCATGGCTGCGCGCCGCGAGGGCGACAAGCTGATCCTGCGGTTCAGCCGCGACGCCAATCCCGATCTCTCCACGCTCAGGATCGCGCCGCCGCGCTGGGTGAAGGGCGTCGACGCCCGCCATGTGGCCGGCTCGCTGGAGCTGGCGCTGACCCTGGCCGCCGAGGCGGACTTCAAGGTCGGATCGGCTGACGGCGTCAGCTTCGTCAACATCTTCGCCAAGGACGGGGCGCTCGCCGCCGCCCAGGCGACGCCGGCCGCCGCCCCGCCGCCGCCGGTGGGACGTCCGAACCCCATGCCGCGCGACGGCGTCGTCAGGGCGGATATCGAGCGCGCCGACGGCCAAGTCACCCTGTCGTTCACCTGGGCCGCGCCCGCCGGCGCCGCCGTGTTCCGACGCGGAGAGGCGGTGTGGATCGTCTTCGACACGCCCGCCCGGATCGACATCTCCAGGCTGCCGGCCAACACGCCCCGCTATGCGCGCATCCAGGCGCTGAAGGGCGCGGACTATTCGGCCCTGCGCATCGTGGCGCCAGTGGGCGAGCCCTATGTGGCGGTCGGCTCTGGTCCGACCTGGCGGGTCAGCTTCGGCCCCGGCCCGCAGCAGAGCCCCGACGTCATCCAGATCAACCGCGACGAGGCCGCGCCGTCCGCGGCGCTGTCGGCGGCCGTGGCGGGCGTCACCCGCGCCATCTGGGTCGACGACCCGGCCGTCGGCGACAAGATCATCGTCGCCCCGGCCTTGCCGCCGGCCAAGGGCCTGTCCTCCCGCCGCGACTATGTCGAGTTCGCCCTGCTGCAATCGGCGCAAGGCCTGGCGGCCGAGGCCTACGCCTCGGACATGATGGTTCAGGCCAGCGCCGACGAGGTTCGCATCGGTCGACCCAAGGGTCTGGCGCTGTCGCCGGCCTCGGCCGCCGCGCCGCCGGAAGAGGCCGTCGCGGGCGCGCCCCAGCCGCTGTCGATGCCGGCCCTGATCGATCTGGACGCCTGGCCGAAGCTCGGATCCGGCGGCTTCCTGGCGCGCTACAACGCCCTGCAGAACGCCATCAGCGCCGCGCCGGACGAGAACGCCGACGTCGCCGCGCGCTTGGCCCTGGCGCGCTTCCTGGTCGGCTCGCAGATGTCGTTCGAGGCGATCGGCGTGCTGAACGCCGGCGCTCGCCAGCACCAGACGATGATGGCCAATCCGGAGTTCCGGGGGCTTCGCGGCGTGGCCCGGGTGCTGGCTGGCCGCTATGCGGAAGCCGACGCCGACTTCTCCTCGCCCGTGCTGGCGGACGAGCCGTCCAGCGCGCTGTGGCGGGGCTACATCGCCACCAAGAACGGCCAGTGGCTGGACGCGCGGACCAAGTTCTCGAACGGCGGCCGGGCGCTCGATCTCTTTCCGCCGATCTGGAAGGCGAGGTTCCTGAGCGCCCAGGCCGAGGCGGCGCTGGGCGTCGGCGACCTGAACGGCGCCTTGCAGTCCATCGCCAAGGCGCTGGACCAGCCGAAGGTCCCCGTGAAGGACCAGCTGGCCATTCGCCTGGTCCAGGCCCGCATCTTCGAGGCCAAGGGCGAGAAGGTCCGCGCCAAGAAGATGTTCCAGGCCATCGCGAAGGCGCCTTACGATAATCTGGCCGCGCCGGCCCTGCTGCACGCGACGCGGCTGCAGTACGAGAAGCGCGAGATCAACGCGGCCAAGGCGGCCGACACCCTGAACCAGCTGCGCTACCGCTGGCGGGGCGACGGCGTGGAGATGGACGTCATCCGCGCCCTCGGGAAGCTCTATATCGACCAGGGCCGCTATCGCGAGGCGCTGGAGGTGATGCGCTCGGCGGGCCGGCCCAGCTCGGACCGTCCCGAGGCCTTGGCCCTGCAGAACGAGATCTCCAGCACCTTCCGGGCGCTGTTCCTCGACGGGCTGGCCGACGGCATGCAGCCGATCCAGGCCGTGGGCCTGTTCTACGACTTCCAGGAACTCACCCCGATCGGCGCCGACGGCGACCAAATGGTGCGCAACCTGGTGCGCCGCCTGGTGGACGTCGACCTGCTGGACGACGCGGCCAAGCTGCTCAAGTACCAGGTCGACAACCGCCTGAACGGCGTGCCCAAGGCCCAGGTCGCGACCGACCTGGCCTGGATCTATCTGATGAACAAGCGTCCCGAGGACGCGCTGAACGCTATCAACGCCACCCGCACGACCATCCTGCC
>JAYRLX010000007.1:12823-36501 GCA_041905125.1 Caulobacter sp.
GCGCCGCCTGGCCACGGCGCGCGCCCTGATCGGCCTGGGCCGCTACGACGCCGCCCTGGAGCTGGTGGAGCGCGACAACACCAAGGACGGCCAGGAAATCCGCGCCGACATCGCCTGGAAGCAGCGCGCCTGGCCGACCGCCGGGGCGCTGTACGAAAAGATGCTCGGCGATCGCTGGAAGGGGCAGGGCGCGCTGTCCGCGGCCGACGAAGCCCGTCTGCTGCGCGCGTCGGTGGCCTACAGCCTGGCCGATGACGACACCGCCTTGGCCCGTCTGCGCCAGCGCTGGACGCGCTTCGTCGACAACGCCGGCAACCCCGACGGCCTGCGCGTCGCGCTCCAGGGCCTGGGTTCGGAGGCGGTCTCGCCGTCCGACTTCGGCAAGGTCAGCGCCGACAACGAGGCGTTCAGCGGCTGGGTCGCCCGGATGAAGGACAAGTTCCGCACCGGGCAACCGGCCGGCGCCGCGGCCCGCGCGGGCGGCTGACGCTTCCTCGCCGGGCGCAAGGCATAGCCGTTCCCTGTCTTGACCGTTTCATGTCCTTGCAAGGCACGGCGTTCCATTTTCCGCCCGAATGGGTGAATAAACCTCCGTCGAAACTCCATTGGTCTTATGGCGGCGGCGCGGGGTTTGCCCTAGGTAAGGCCCGCTTGTTCGGCGGCCTAGCTGGACAGCTCGGTTCGCGTTGGAGCGTTCCTCCAGCTCGGCGCTCACGCTCGCGCTTGCCATTCTACCGCAGGCATGTCATGACAACGTTGTCATAGGGTGGAAGACATTGGTGACCAAGAAGAACGACGGCGAGACTGGCCGCGAAGTCCTTGTGCTGCTGGGCGGCGCGGGCGATCTGGCCCTGCGAATGCTGCTGCCTTCGCTGTACTTCCTCGAAGTCGACCGGCTGCTGCCGCACGATATGCGGATCATCGGCGTCGCGCGTCACGACCATGACGCCCAAAGCTACAGGGCCCTGGTGCGCGAGCAGCTGGGCAAGCGCGCGACGGTGGAGGAGGCGGCCTGGAACCGCCTGGCGGCCCGCCTCGACTACGTGCCCGCCGACATCACCAGCGAGGACGACACCAAGAAATTGGCCGAGCGCATCGGCGCGCATGGCGACCTCGTCTTCTTCTTCTCGCTCTCGCCCAGCATCTACGGCCCGGCCTGCCAGGCGCTGCAGGCGGCGGGGCTGACGGGCCCGAGGACCCGTCTGATTCTGGAAAAGCCGCTGGGTCACGACCTGGAGAGCTCCAAGCGCACGAACGCCGCCGTCGCGTCCGTGGTCGACGAAAGCCAGGTCTTCCGGATCGATCACTATCTGGGCAAGGAGACGGTCCAGAACCTCGCCGCCCTGCGCTTCGCCAACGTGCTGTTCGAGCCGCTGTGGGACCGTAACGCGATCGACCACGTGCAGATCACCATCGCTGAGACCGAGAAGGTCGGCGACCGGTGGCCCTATTACGATGAGTACGGCGCGCTGCGGGACATGGTGCAGAACCACATGCTGCAGCTGCTGTGCCTGGTCGCCATGGAGGCGCCGTCGGGCTTCGACCCGGACGCCGTTCGCGACGAGAAGGTCAAGGTGCTGCGGTGCCTGCGTCCCTTCACCAAGGAGAGCGTGGCGCACGACACGGTGCGCGGCCAGTATGTCGCCGGGGTTGTCGAAGGCAGCGCGCGCCCCAGCTACGTCGAGGAGGTCGGCAAGCCGACCAAGACCGAAACCTTCGTGGCCATGAAGGTGGCGATCGAGAACTGGCGCTGGGACGGCGTGCCGTTCTTCCTGCGCACCGGCAAGAACCTTCCCGACCGCCGCACCCAGATCGTCGTCCAGTTCAAGGCGGTGCCGCACAACATCTTCGGTCCCGCCACCGACGGCGAGCTGTGCGCCAACCGCCTGGTCATCGACCTGCAGCCGGATGAGGACATCTCGCTGACGATCATGAACAAGCGGCCCGGACTGTCGGAAGAGGGCATGCGCCTGCAGTCGCTGCCGCTGTCGCTGTCGTTCAGCCAGACAGGCGGCCGCCGCCGCATCGCCTATGAGAAGCTGTTCCTGGACGTCTTCCGCGGCGACCGTACGCTGTTCGTCCGTCGCGACGAGGTCGAGCAGGCCTGGCGCTTCATCGACGGCGTCGCCGCCGCCTGGGCGGAAGCCGGCATCGATCCCGCCCCCTATGCGGCCGGCACCTGGGGGCCGCAGACGGCCAACGCGCTGATCTCGCCCGGCGGCCGGTCCTGGAAGGCTTAGGGATGCCGAAACTGGAAGCCTTCGGTTCGCGCGAAGCCCTCTATGACGCCACGGCGTCGATCCTGGTCGACGCCCTGACCAACGCGGTCGCCGCGTCCGGGCGGACCGGCTTCGCGGCGACCGGCGGCACGACGCCGGCGCCGGTCTATGATCGCCTGGCCACGCTGACCGCCCCCTGGGACAAGATCACGGTCACCCTGACCGACGAGCGCTTCGTCCCGCCGACCGATCCCAGCAGCAACGAGGGCCTCGTGCGCCGTCACCTGCTGGTGGGAGAGGCGGCCAAGGCCAGCTTCGCGCCGCTCTATTTCGACGGCGTGAGCCATGCCGACAGCGCCCGCGCCGCCGAGGCCGGAGTCGAGGCCGCCACGCCGTTTGGCGCGGTGCTGCTGGGCGTCGGTCCCGACGGCCACTTCGCCTCGCTGTTTCCGGGCAATCCGGTCCTGGCCCAGGGCCTGGACCCGCAGTCGGACCGCCTGGTCCTGGACGTGCCGCCCAGCGATCCGGCACCGGACATTCCGCGTCTCAGCCTGACCTTCGCCGCCCTGACTCGCACCGATTTGATCGTGTTGCTGGTCACCGGAGCGGCCAAGAAGGCGTTGTTGGAAGGCGACGTCGATCCGGCCCTGCCGGTCGCCGCCATCCTGAAGCAGGACCGCGCCAAGGTCCGCATCCTTTGGGCGGAGTAACGCCATGAGCCTCAATCCCGTCATCGCAGACGTCACCGCCCGCATCGTGGCGCGCAGCCAGGGCAGCCGCTCGGCCTATCTGGCCAACATGCAGCGGACGATCGACAGCCACCCCGGCCGCGCCAAGCTGTCCTGCGCCAACTGGGCCCACGCCTTCGCCGCCTCGCCGGGCGTCGACAAGGTCCGCGCCCTGGACCCGAACGCCCCGAACCTCGGCATCGTCTCGGCCTATAACGACATGCTGTCGGCCCACCAGCCGCTGGAGGCCTATCCGGCGCTGATCAAGGACGCCGCGCGCGAAGTGGGCGCCACCGCCCAGTTCGCCGGGGGCGTGCCAGCCATGTGCGACGGCGTCACCCAGGGCCGTCCGGGCATGGAGCTCTCCTTGTTCTCGCGCGAGGTGATCGCCATGGCCACGGCCGTGGCCCTGACCCACGACGCCTTCGACGCGGCGCTGTATCTGGGCGTCTGCGACAAGATCGTCCCGGGCCTGGTCATCGGCGCCCTGACCTTCAGCCACCTGCCGGCTTTGTTCGTGCCCGCCGGTCCGATGACCTCGGGCCTGCCGAACTCGGAAAAGGCCCGCATCCGCGCGCTCTACGCCGAGGGCAAGGTCGGCCGCGCCGAGCTGCTGGAGGCCGAGCAGGCCAGCTATCACGGCCCCGGCACCTGCACCTTCTACGGCACGGCCAACACCAACCAGATGCTGATGGAGCTGATGGGCTTCCATCTGCCCGGCTCGGCGTTCGTGCACCCCAACACGCCGCTGCGCGAGGCCCTCGTGAAGGAAGCCGCGCGCCGCGCCGCCGCCGTCACCGCCAAGGGCAACGAGTACGTGCCCGTCGGCCGGATGATCGACGAGAAGTCGATCGTCAACGGCGTGGTCGGGCTGATGGCCACCGGCGGTTCGACCAACCTCGCCTTGCACCTCATCGCCATGGCGCACGCGGCCGGGATCGTGCTGACGCTGGAGGACCTGGACGACATCTCGCGCGCCACGCCGCTGCTGGCCCGCGTCTATCCGAACGGCTCGGCCGACGTGAACCACTTCCAGGCCGCCGGGGGCATGGCCTTCGTGATCCGCGAGCTCTTGAAGGCGGGCCTCGTTCACGAGGACGTCCTGACGATCGCCGGCCCCGGCCTGTCGCGCTACGCCCAGGAGCCTTTCCTGGACGGCGGCGAGCTGAAGTGGCGCGACGGCGCGGCCGAGACCCTGGACCCGGCCATCGTGCGCCCGGTCTCCGATCCGTTCAGCAAGGAAGGCGGCCTGCGCCTGATGGCCGGCAACCTGGGTCGCGGCGTGATGAAGATCTCGGCCGTGAAGCCCGAGCACCACGTGATCGTCGCGCCCGCGGCCGTGTTCCAGGAGCAGGAAGACTTCATCGCCGCCTTCAAGCGCGGCGAGCTGGATCGCGACGTCGTCGTCGTCGTCCGCTTCCAGGGCCCGTCGGCCAACGGCATGCCGGAGCTGCACAATCTTTCGCCGTCGATCTCGGTGCTGCTGGATCGCGGCTACAAGGTCGCCCTGGTCACCGACGGCCGCATGTCGGGCGCTTCCGGTAAAACGCCGGCCGCGATTCACGTGACGCCCGAGGCGGCCAAAGGAGGACCTTTGGCCTATGTCCAGGACGGCGACGTGATCAGCGTCAATGCCGAGACCGGCGAACTCAAGATCCTGGTGGACGAGGCGACCCTGTTCGCCCGCGCGCCAGCGAACGTCCCGGCGTCCAAGCCGGGCTTTGGCAGGGAACTGTTCGGATGGATGCGGTCGGGGGTCGGCGCCGCCGACGCCGGCGCCTCCGTCTTCGGGTAAGGAAACACTAGGTCATGGACGGCAATCACAGCGGGGGTCTCGGCCTCGTCGGCGACATCGGCGGCACGAACGCCCGCTTCGCCCTGGTCGAATTCGACGGTCAGGACCCGCGCCTGATCGAGCCGACCGCCTTCAAGGGCGAGGACTACGGCACGGCCGAGGACGCCATCGAGGCCTATCTGCACAAGGTGGGCGCCAAGCACGCCGACCAGGCTGTGGTGGCGGTCGCGGGGCCGATCGATCATGGCCAGGTCCACATGACCAACCTCGACTGGCGGATTTCGGAGGACGGCTTGCGCCGCGCCGGCGGCTTCCGGAGCGCCAAGCTGATCAACGACTTCACCGCCCAGGCCCTGGCCGCGCCGCGCCTGGCGCCCAAGGATCTTCGTCAGGTCGGCGACCTGCCGACCCAGGGGGAGGGGGATCTCGCCATCCTCGGCCCGGGCACCGGCTTCGGCGTCGCGGGCCTTGTCCGCCGCCACGGCCATGAGATCCCGCTGGCCACAGAAGGCGGTCACGTCGCCTTCGCGCCGGTCGACGCGGTCGAGATCGAGGTGCTGCGCCTGCTGACCCAGCAGCTGAACGGCGGCCGCGTCTCGGTCGAGCGCATCCTTTCGGGCCCCGGCATGGAGGACCTGCACGTGGCCTTGGGCCAGGCCGAAGGCCGCAAGGTCGACAACCTGACGGCCAAGCAGATCACCGAACGCGCGGTCGAAGGCTGCGCCGACAGCCTGGCGACCGTGAACCGGTTCTGCGCGGTGCTGGGCTCGACCGCCGGCGACATCGCCCTGACCCTGGGCGCGCGCGGCGGCGTCTTCATCGCCGGCGGCATCGCCCCGCGCATCATCGACATCCTCGAGAAAAGCCCGTTCCGCGAGCGCTTCGAGGCCAAGGGGCGCCTGTCGGGCTTCACCCAGGCGATCCCGACCCACGTGATCCTGCATCCGCACACCGCGCTGATCGGCGCGGCGGTCGCTCTGACGCCGGAGGGCAGGGCGGCGGTCTCTTAGGGTTTCTTGGGGCTCGCCATGACAGCCTTGTCATGGCTAAGTACGCGCCAAACCGAACGAATCGGGGCGGCGAGGGACGGAATTGAGCGCCAAGATCACGATCCACGACGTGGCCCGCGAGAGCGGAGTCTCGATCAAGACCGTCTCGCGCGTCCTCAATCGCGAGCCCAACGTCAAGGCTGACACCCGTGATCGGGTGCAGGCCGCGGTGGCCGCGTTGAACTATCGCCCCAACATCTCGGCTCGCAGCCTGGCCGGCGCGAAGGCCTATCTGATCGGCGTCTTCTTCGACAACCCCAGCCCCGGTTACGTCACCGACGTGCAGCTGGGCGCGATCGCGCAGTGCCGCAAGGAAGGCTACCACCTGATCGTCGAGCCGATCGACTCCACCGGCGACGTCGAAGAGCAGGTCGCGCCGATGCTGGCGACCTTGCGGATGGACGGCGTGATCCTGACGCCGCCGCTCAGCGACCACCCGGTGGTGCTGGCCGCGCTGGAACGCGAGGGCGTCGCCTATGTCCGCATCGCTCCGGGCGACGACGTCGAGCGCGCGCCCTGGGTCAGCATGGACGACCGCAGGGCCGCCTATGACATGACCAACCACCTGATCGGCCTGGGTCACCGCGATATCGGCTTCATCATCGGTCACCCGGACCACGGCGCGTCGCATCGGCGGCATCAAGGCTTCCTCGATGCGATGAGGGACGCCGGCCTGCCGGTGCGCAAGGATCGGGTGGAGCAGGGCTGGTTCTCGTTCCGCTCCGGCTTCGAGGCGGCCGAGCGGCTGCTGGGCGGAGCCGATCGTCCCACCGCGATCTTCGCCTCGAACGACGACATGGCCCTGGGCGTCATGGCGGTGGCCAACCGCATGCGGCTGGACGTGCCCGCCCAGCTGTCGATCGCGGGGTTCGACGACACCCCCGGCGCGCGGATCACCTGGCCGCAGCTGACGACGGTCCGCCAGCCGATCGCCGCGATGGCGGGCGCGGCCGCCGACATGCTGATAAGCGGGGTTCAACACGAAGAGGACAAGCCGCCGCCCTCGCGCCTGCTGGATTTCGAGCTGGTCGTCCGGGAGTCCACCGGTCAAGCGCCCAACTAGGCCCATCCCAGGCCTTTCAGGCAGATTGATCTTGACAGCGCTGTCCATTCAACGTGAGATCGAAAGTGATCAAGACGGTCGCCCACGGAAAGGCGGCGTCAGGAGGAAACGTCATGACCCCGCCTGGCCAATCCAGCGCCCGTCGCGCCGTCCTGCGCGCACGATCACTCCCCTCCAAGCGGCGCCTCTAGCCGCTTTCTTTCGCTCGGCGCGGTCCTCCGCAAGCGCCGCGCCGAGCGCTTTTCTCTCCAGACCAGTCGCCTCTTAAGGCCCTTCGAGGACCGCCTATGTTTTCGCGTCGCTCCGTTCGTGTTTCCGTCCTGGCGCTGGCGATCGCCGGCGGACTGTCAGGAGCTGTCCTCGCCCAGACCTCCGCGGGTCCGGCCACCACCCATCCGGCGCTGTGGCCCAAGGCCGCCAGCCCCGCGACGATCACCGACGCCAAGACCGAGGCCTTCATCACCAAGCTGATGAGCCAGATGAGCGTCGAGGAGAAGGTCGCCCAGACCATCCAGGCGGACGGCGCCTCCATCACGCCCGAAGAGCTGAAGAAGTACCGGCTGGGTTCGGTGCTGGTGGGCGGCAACAGCGCGCCGGACGGTAATGACCGCGCCTCGGCCCAGCGCTGGATCGAATGGATCAACGCCTTCCGCGCCGCCGCCCTCGACAACCGCGGCGGCCACCAGGAAATCCCGATCATCTTCGGCGTCGACGCCGTCCACGGTCACAACAACGTCGTCGGCGCGACGATCTTCCCGCACAACATCGGCCTGGGCGCGGCGCGCGACCCCGACCTGATCCGCCGCATCGGCGAGGCGACGGCCCAGGAGATGGCCGCGACCGGCGCCGACTGGACCTTCGGCCCCACCGTGGCCGTGCCGCGCGACGTGCGCTGGGGCCGGACGTACGAGGGTTATGCCGAGGATCCGGAGGTCGTGAAGACCTATGCCGGTCCGATGACCCTGGGCCTTCAGGGCGCGCTGGTCGCCGGCAAGCCGCTGGCGACGGGCCACATCGCCGGCTCGGCCAAGCACTTCCTGGGCGACGGCGGCACCGATGGCGGCAAGGACCAGGGCGACGCCAAGCTGCCCGAGACCGAGCTGGTCCGCCTGCACAACGCCGGCTATCCGCCCGCCATCGACGCCGGCATCCTGTCGGTGATGGTCTCGTTCTCCAGCTGGAACGGCGTCAAGCACACCGGCAACAAGAGCCTGCTGACCGACGTGCTGAAGGGGCGGATGGGCTTCGAGGGCTTCGTCGTCGGCGACTGGAACGCCCACGGCCAGGTCGAGGGCTGCACCACCACCAGCTGCGCCCAGGCCTACAACGCCGGCATGGACATGATCATGGCCCCCGACAGCTGGAAGGGGCTCTATGACAACACCCTGGCCCAGGTGAAGGCCGGCCAGATCCCGATGGCGCGGATCGACGACGCCGTGCGCCGCATCCTGCGCGTCAAGGTCAAGGCGGGCCTGTTCGAGAACAAGCGCCCGCTGGAGGGCAGGCTGGAACTGCTGGGTTCGCCCGAGCACCGCGCGGTGGCGCGAGAAGCGGTCCGCAAGTCGCTCGTTTTGCTGAAGAATGAGGGCGTTCTGCCGCTGAAGAGCTCGGCGCGGGTGCTGGTGGCCGGCGACGGGGCCGACGACATCGGCAAGGCCGCCGGCGGCTGGACCCTGACCTGGCAGGGCACGGGCAACAAGAACAGCGACTTCCCGCACGGCCAGTCGATCTTTGGCGGCATCGCCGAGGCGGTGAAGGCCGGCGGGGGCAGCGCCGAGCTATCGACGACCGGCGACTACAAGCAGAAGCCGGACGTCGCGATCGTGGTGTTCGGCGAGAACCCTTACGCCGAGTTCCAGGGCGACATCGCCACAGCCGAGTATCAGCCTGGCGACAAGACCGACCTCGCGCTGCTGAAGAAGCTGAAGGCCCAAGGCATCCCGGTGGTCTCGGTGTTCCTGAGCGGCCGTCCGCTGTGGACCAATCCCGAGATCAACGCCTCGAACGCCTTCGTGGCGGCCTGGCTGCCGGGCTCGGAAGGCGGCGGCGTGGCCGACGTGCTGATCGGCGACAAGGCCGGCAAGCCGCGCTTCGACTTCAAGGGTAAGCTCTCCTATTCGTGGCCCAAGCGCGCCGACCAGGAGCCGCTCAATGTCGGCGACAAGGGCTATGATCCGCTGTTCGCCTACGGCTATGGCCTCAGCTACGCCAAGCCCGGCAAGGTGGCCGTGCTGTCGGAAGTCTCCGGCGTGGCCTCAGCGGCCGCCGTGAACGTCGATCGCTACTTCATCGCCGGCCGCGCGCCGTCGCCGTGGACGCTGACCACCTCGGGCGCCGTGGCCACCAAGACCATCGACGCCGGCGCCCAGGAAAACGCCCGCCAGGCGGTGTGGACCGGGGAGGGGCAGGGGCTTCTGGCGATCTCCGGACGCCCGGTCGACCTGTCGCGCCAGACCACCGGCGACATGGCGGTGATGCTGCGCTACCGCGTGGATGCGTCCCCAGAGAAACCGGTGTCCATGGCCATCGGCTGTGGCGAATCCTGTGGGGCGACGGTAGACGTTACGTCAACGTTCTCAGGTGCGAAACTCGGCGAATGGCGTACGGCCAAGATCAAGCTTTCCTGTTTCAAGGCCAAGGGCGTGGACATGACGCGGGTCACCGCGCCGTTCGCGCTGATGACCTCCGGCCGCATGTCCATGACCTTCACCGAGATCCGGTTGGCCTCCAACGAGGGCGACGCGGTCTGTCCCACGAACTGACCTTCGGCCAAGGAGCGACGGCATGATCCGCGCCCGTCGCTCCCGCATCGTCGCCACCATCGGTCCGGCCTCCAGCTCGCCCGAGATGATCGTCACCCTGGCCAAGGCCGGGGCGGACGTCTTCCGCCTGAACTTCAGCCACGGCGCGCACGAGACCCACGCGGCCGTCTACAAGGCGATCCGCGAAGCCGAGAAGGTCGTCGGCCGTCCGCTGGGCATCCTGGCCGACCTGCAGGGGCCCAAGCTGCGCGTCGGCAAGTTCGCCGAAGGTCCGGTCATGCTGAAGCCCGGCCAGGCCTTCCGCTTCGACAGCGATCCGACGCCGGGCGACGAAACGCGCGTTCACCTGCCGCATCCAGAGATCCTGACCGCCATGCGGCCGGGCGCGACCCTGCTGCTGGACGACGGCAAGCTGCGGATGACCGTGACCGAGGCCGGCCCCGGTTACGCCAACACCAAGGTCGTCAACGGCGGCAAGCTGTCCGAGCGCAAGGGCGTGGCGGTGCCGGACGTCGTGATCCCGATGTCGCCCCTGACCGCCAAGGACCGCGAGGACCTGGCCTTCGCCCTGCGCCTCGGCGTCGACTGGATCGCCCTGTCGTTCGTGCAGGCGCCGGAAGACATGGCCGAGCTGCGCCGCATCGTTGAAGGCCGCGCGGCGGTGCTGGCCAAGATCGAAAAGCCCCAGGCGCTGAAGGTGCTTGGGCCGATCATGGACCTGTGCGACGGCGTCATGGTCGCGCGGGGCGATCTGGGCGTCGAAATGGCGCCTGAAGAAGTGCCGGTGGCCCAGAAGGAAATCCTGCGTGAGGCGCGCGCGCGCGGCATCCCGGTGATCGTCGCGACCCAAATGCTGGAGTCGATGACCAGCTCGCCGACCCCGACCCGCGCCGAGGCCTCCGACGTCGCCAACGCGGTCTATGAAGGCGCGGACGCGGTGATGCTGTCGGCGGAGTCCGCGGCCGGCGACTATCCGGAGGAAGCGGTCTCGATGATGAACCGCATCATCGAGCGGGTGGAGCGCGATCCGCGCTGGCCCGAGCTGATGCAGGCTGAGCAGAGCCACGATGACGTCGACGCCGACGTGCTGGTCGTCGCCGCCGCCGGCGCGGCCAAGGCCGGCTCGACCAAGTGCCTTGTCGCCTTCACGACGACCGGCGCCACCGCGCGCCGCCTGGCGCGTGAACGCCCGCTGCAGCCGGTTCTGGCCCTGTCGCCGGAGGTCAACGCCGTGCGCCGCATGACCCTCGTCTGGGGCGTCGAGCCGCGCGTCAGCGCCCAGCCCGACAGCCTTGAGGTCGTCACGACCGACGCGTCGAGCAAGGCGTTGGAACTGGGCCTGGTCGCGCCGGGCGAACGCCTGCTGGTCGTGGCCGGAACGCCGTTCGGCGCGCCGGGCGCGGCGAACCTGCTGCGCCTGGCGCATGCGCCAGCGCCCGCGCGTCGCCGATAGGGATCAGCCGCGAAGCCGCAGGCTCGGGGCGTCTTCGTCGCCGAATGGATTGGGCAGGAGCCGCTCGTAGCTCCGGCGCACCGCGCCGTAGCACTCGCAGGTCATCGCCTCGAGACCGGCGCGGTCCAGGATGTCGACGACGCCGCGGCGATAGCGGATTAGCCCCTTGTTCTGCAGCGAGCCGGCGACGGCCGTGACGGTCGTGCGCTGAACGCCCAGCATGTCGGCCAGGAACTCCTGGGTCAGGCTGACCGTGTTGCTGTCGATCCGGTCGTGGCACGACAGCAGCCAGCGGCAGAACCGCGCCTCGACAGCGTGCAGCGCGTTGCAGGCCACGGACTGGATCGCATGCCCGAACAGCGCCTCGTTGTGTCGGTCGACCAGATCCCGCAGCGCGGCGCTGCGCGTCCAGACCTCGTGCAGGGGCGCGGCGGCGATGCGCAGGGCCGAGCCCGGCGCTTGCACGATCGCGCGCGACAACGACTGACGCGGCGCCACGGCGGCCATCAGGCCCAGAGCGCCCTCGCGGCCGATGGTGGCGGACTCGATGGCCGCGCCGCTCTCCATCAGCGTCATCAGCGAGATGACGCCGTCGTTCGGGAAATAGACCTGATCGATCGCGTCGCCCGGGTCGTACAGCAGACGACCTTTGTCGAGGTCGATCGGCGTGAGGTACGGAACCAGAAGAGCCTTGTCCTCTGACGGCAGCGCGGAAAGGAGTCGGTTCTTCAAGGGGTGTAGGAGCCCTAGCATGCGGAATCGAACGCCGGTTAACGGCAAGGGTTGCAAGCTATAGGCAGGTCAACTGAACGGCGCCGTCGCGTAGCCGACACAATCCAGTCAGGAGCGATGCAAAAATAGAGCGCGCTCAACAACTCGCGCTGCGAGATCATCATTTGACCGAACGCGCATGCGTCGGGTCCCCGACATTATTATTCAGTCGAGGCGCTTGCGGACTTCCGCTAACCTGATGATCGGCAAGAAAAAAGCCGCCGTGACGGCGGCTTTAGGGCCATGGTGTGGCTTGCTTTTTTGAGGATCAGAAGCCCATCAGCCGCGCATAGCGATCGCGGTGGAAGCTGGCGCCGCCGAATAGCGCTTCGGTGACCCGCGCGCGCTTCATGTAGAGGCCCGCGTCGTGGGCGTCGGTCATGCCGATCCCGCCATGCATCTGGACCATCTCGTTGCTGGCCAGGTGGACCAGTTCGCAGGCCTTGGCCTTGGCCAGGGAGGCGAGGGCGCGGGTGTCGCCGCCCGCGTCCAGGGCCTCCAGCGCGGCCTCGACGCAGGACCGGGTGGTCTCCAGGTCGGTGAACCACTTGGCGGCGCGGTGCTGCAGCGCCTGGAACGAGCCGATCACCTGGCCGAACTGGGTGCGGGTCTTCAGATAGTCCAGCGTGATGTCGAAGGCGGCGCTGGCGCTGCCCAGCATCTCGGCGGCGAGACCGGCATAGGCGCGATCCAGCGTCGGCTCCAGCACGGCCCAGCCCTTGTCGACCTCGCCGAGAACCGCGTCGGCCGCGACCTCAACGCCGTCGAAGGCGATCTGGGCCGCGCCGCGCGAGTCCATCAGCGCCAGATGGGTGCGCTTCACCCCCGGCGCGTCGCCCCGCACCAGGAACAGCGTCAGGCCGTCCGTCTGGCCCGGCGCGCCGCCGGTGCGGGCGACGACGATCAGCACGTCGGCGGCCTCGCCGTCCAGCACGAAGGTCTTGGTTCCGTTCAGCACATAGCCCGAGCCGCTCTTGGTGGCGGTCAGGGCCGTACGGGCTGGAGCGTGGTGCGAGCCCTCGTCGATCGCCAGGGTCGCGACGATCTCGCCGCTGGCGATGCGAGGCAGCCAGGCCTGCTGCTGGGCGTCCGAGCCGGCCAGCTGCAGGGCAGAGGCGGCGATCATGGCGGTGGAGAGCAGGGGAGAGGCCGCCAGGGTGCGCCCGGTCTCCTCCAGGATCAGGCCCAGGCCCAGATAGCCGAAGGCCGAGCCGTCATAGGCCTCGGGCACGATCACGCCGGCCCAGCCCATCTCGCCCATTTCCTTCCATGCGGCGGGATCGAAGCTTTGGCCGGACTTGCTGTCGCGTAAGCGTCGCAGGGCGCCGACGGGGGCGCTTTCGCTGGCCCAGCCCTTGGCGGCGTCGCGCAGCATCGTCTGTTCTTCGGTCAGGACGGCCATCAGGCGTGCTCCCTGGATTGATGACGGGCGGCCCAGTCGAGGGCCTGTTCCAGACGGTCGTTGCCCCAGAAGAGCTCGCCGTCGGCGGTGAGAAAGCTGGGCGCGCCAAACAGGCCGCGCGCCTTGGCCTGGCGGACGTGGTCCTTCAGGCGGGTCTTGATCGGGTCGGATTGGGCCGCGGCCAGGACGTGCTCGGGGCCCGCGCCGACCGAGGCGATCAGCGGCGCCAGAACCTCGGGGCTGCCGATGTCCTGGTCGTCGACGAAATTGGCCTGATAGACCGCGCGGCTGAAGGCTGGGGTCCAGCCGTCCTCCAGGCCGACGATGGCGACGCGGGCGGCCAGCAGGCTGTTGCGTGGGAACTGACTGGGATGGCGAAGCGGCAGGCCCTCGGCGTCGCAGACGCGCGCCAGGTCCCGCCACATATAGTCGCCCTTCACCGGGAAGGCGTTGAAGGGACTGTCGTTCAGCCCCTGCTGGTCATGGAACAGCGGACCCAGGATAAAGGGCCGCCACGCCACGGCCACGCCCTTGTCGGCGGCCAGCTTCTCGATCCGCATGGCCGCCGGATAGGAGTAGGTCGAAGCAAACTCGTACCAGAACTCGATCATCGGACTACTGGTGGTCCAGCAGGCCCAGGACGCGCTTGGCGACGACGTTCAGGTTCACCTCGCTGGTGCCGCCCTCGATCGAGTTGCCCTTGGCGCGCAGCATGGCGCGCGGCGCGGCCAGCTCCTCGGCGCTGAAGCCTTCGCCCGCCCAGCCCAGGCCCTGCAGGCCCAGGGCCTCGACCAGCAGTTCGGTGCGCTCCTGGTTCATCTTGGCGGCGGCGTATTTGATGATCGAGACGGCGGCGCTGGGGCCCGAGCCCTGCTTGGACTCCGCCTCGGCGCGGCGAACGGTCAGCATGAAGGCGTGGGCGTCCATCGAATGGGCCGCCAGGCGGGCGCGGAAGTCGCCATCGGCGATGCGGCCTTCGGCGTCCAGGCCGATCTCCTTCTTGGCCGCGTCGACCGGCGACAGACCGCCGCCGCCGCCGAAGCCCGAGGCGCTGATGTTCTGGCGCTCGTACTGAAGCAGGCGCTTGGCGATGTCCCAGCCGCCGTTCAGCTTGCCGACCAGTTGCTCCTTGGGGACCTTCACATTGTCGAAGAAGGTCTCGCAGAAGGGCGACGAGCCGCTAATCAGCTTGATCGGTCGGGCCTCGACGCCGGGCGAGGTCATGTCGAACAGCACGAACGAGATGCCCTCGTGCTTCTTCGTCGTGTCGGTGCGCACCAGGCAGAAGATCCAGTCGGCCTGGTCGGCGTAGCTGGTCCAGACCTTCTGGCCGTTGATCAGGTAGTGATCGCCCTTGTCCTCGCACTTGGTCTGCAGGGAGGCGAGGTCCGAGCCCGCGCCCGGCTCGCTATAGCCCTGGCACCAGCGGATCTCGCCGCGCACGATCGGCGGCAGGAAGCGCTGCTTCTGCTCCTCGGTCGCGTATTCCAGCAGGACCGGGCCCAGCATCCAGACGCCGAAGCTCATCAGGGCCGGGCGGGCCTTGAGGCGGCGCAGTTCCTGTTCCAGCACCTTGTTCTGGGCCTTCGAGAGGCCGCCGCCGCCATATTCCTTGGGCCACATCGGCGCGGTCCAGCCGCGCTCGGCCATGCGGTCGAGCCACAGCTTGGCGTCGGGGTTCTTCCAGACCATCTTGCGGCCGCCCCACGGCGCCTCGTCCTCGGCCATCGGCGCGCTCAGGGACTTCGGATAGTTGGCTTCCAGCCAGGCGCGGGTCTCGGCGCGGAAGGCGTCGAGTTCGGAACCCCCGAAATCGGCCATCGTCTCATCTCCCTAAGCGGACAATCGTTGTTGCGACCACACTACGCCACACGCGGGCGTGGGCAAGTCGATTCAAACGGTCGTTCGCCTCAACGGCCGCGACCCGTTCACACTTTGCAGGCTATATGAGGCTGCTGCTGGATCCCGTCGGGGATTCGTCGTTTCGGGATCTGGATGTCCTCGACAGTTTTCAGGCCCGCGGCTCTCGCGATCGCCCCCACCTTGGCGGCGATCCTGACCGCGTCGGCTGGGGTCATGCTTCTGGCTTCGGGGGCCACGCCGTCCGAGCCCACCCGCTTCCTGCTCCTTCTGGCCTTCGCGCCCGACCTGCTGATCGAGATCAGCCACTTCTTCTCATCGATCCTGGGCCTGGTGCTGCTGCTGCTGGCCTTTGGCTTGCGCTCGCGCCTGGGCGCGGCCTGGTGGGCGGCGCTGATCGTGCTGGCGTCCGCCGCTGTGCTGGCGATCTTCAAGGGGCTGAACTGGGAAGAGACGGCCATGCTGCTGCTCTGCTTCCTGACCATCCTGCCGTTCCGGGACGCCTTCCCGCGCAAGGCGGCCCTGGCCAAGATGGAAATCACGCCGGGCTGGCTGCTGTCGGCCGCCGCCGCGATCGGCGGGGCGGGCCTGCTGGGCTGGTGGTCGTTCCACCACACCGAATTCGCCGACAAGTCCTGGATCCGGGTCCTGCAGGATCACGACGAGGCGGCCCGCGCCATCCGCTCGTCTGTGGCCGCCGCCATCGTGCTGCTGGCCGTGGGCGTCTGGCGCCTGATCTCGACCGCGGCGACGCCGGCCGTGGTCGACGACACCGATCCGGAGTTCGACCGGGTCCGCGCCATCCTGGCCAAGGCCGAGGACGCCGAGCCCAGCGCCAACCTGGCCTTGCTGGGCGACAAGCGCTTCCTGTTCTCGGCCTCGGGCGAGACCTTCCTGATGTTCGGCGTGCGGGGGCGCTCGTGGATCGCCCTGGGCGCGCCGGTCGGTCGTCGCGACGAACGCATGGAGCTCTTCTGGCGCTTCCGCGAACTGGCCGACGCCCACGCCGCGCGCGCCGGCTTCTATGGCCTGGGGCCGGAAGACCTGCCGGACTCCGTCGATCTGGGCCTCGCCATCCAGAAGACCGGCGAGAGCGCCGCCGTGCCGCTGGAGGCGTTCAGCCTGGTCGGCCGCCGTCGCGAGGTCCTGCGCCGCAACTGGCGAAAGGCCGGGGAGGGCGGCGCCGCCTTCGAGGTCCTGCCGGTCGGCGCGGCCAACGCGATCATGGACGAGCTGAAGGCGATCTCCGACGCCTGGCTGGGCCACCACGCCGGCGGCGAGAAGAGCTTCTCGATGGGCGGCTTCGACCCGCGCTATGTGGCCGAGTTCCCGGTGGCGGTGGTGCGCGGCGAAGAGGGCAAGATCGTCGCCTTCGCCACCCTGTGGCTGACGGCGTCGAAAACCTCGTTCTCGATGGACCTGATGCGCTATTCCGACGAGGCGCCCAAGAACGTCATGGACTACCTGTTCGTCGAGCTCCTGCAGTGGGGCAAGGACGAGGGGTATCAGGCCTTCGAATTTGGCATGGCGCCGCTGGCCGGCCTGGAGGATCGACCCCTGGCGCCGATCATGTCGCGGGTCGGCCGACTGCTCTACGAGCGGGGCGAAGAGATCTACAATTTCCAGGGCGTTCGGCGGTACAAGGACAAATACGATCCCGTCTGGCAGCCGCGCTACATTGCCGCGCCCCAGAAATGGGCCATCCCATTCCTGCTCGCCGACATCGGTCTGCTGTCGTCCGGAGGGGTCTCGGGGCTCGCCAAGCGGCCCAAGAAGGCCGCGACCTAGTAGCGCGGTTGGTTGCCGGTCTGGAAACCCAGAAGGTTGGCCAGATGCACCATCATCAGCATCAGGGCGACGACGCAGACCATCATCAGCGGGCGCCACGGGACCATGCGCGGACCCTTTAAAACATTGATCGGACGCGCGCCGAACCAGCCGCAAACGATCGCCAGAACAAGGAAAAGAGCGCAGGCCGCGAGGGTCAGGGGCAGGTCCATGGCGGCTTCTAGGCCTGCGACAATGTGCCTGGCAAATAGTTAAGTCGCGTTAACCCTCTTGCTTTTGAACCGCGCTACAGAACTACGGACGTGTGTCCCGATTCCTCCACAGTGATTTGGTGAGGCGCTATATCTAGCGTTTACGTCGCGTTTACACCCCAGGAATCGCTGACTAGCGTTTTCCCCAGATGCGGGGAGATAGATTCGCATGACGGCGGCTTCGCCATGGAGCGTTAAGGGGATCGACCCCAAGGCACGTGAGGTCGCGAAAGACCTCGCGCGTCGCTCCGGCATGACCTTGGGCGAGTGGCTGAACCGGATGATCATCGAGGGCGATGGTCAGGCCGACTATCGTCCTGCGAGCGAAGAGGCTCCGAGCCGCGCGCATCTGGAAGTCGTCCGCGACCAGCCGACGCGCGCCGAGATCGCCGAGCAGACCGACCAGGTCGGCCGCGTCGCCGTGGCGCTGGACCGCCTGACCCGCCGCATCGAGGTGGCCGAGGGCCGCAACGCCGCCGCCATTTCCGGCATCGACCATTCCGTGCGCGACGCCATCGCCCGGCTGGGCCGCGCCGAGCGCGAGCAGATCGCCGTCGCCGCCCGCTTCGAAGGCGCGGTGGACGAACTGAAGACCGAACAGACCCGCACCGCCGAACGCCTCCGTCGCATCGAGGCCGAGGCCGCCGGGCCGCGGTCGGTGGAAGCCCTCCGCGCCCTGGAAGGCGCCTTGGGCAAGGTCGCCGGCCATCTCTATGACGGCGAGGCGCGCACCCGCGAGGCCATCGCCGCCCTCGAAGCTCGCCTGGACGCGCAAGCCGCGCCGCCCGCGCAAGACCCGAACGAGCTGGTCGAGGCCGTGGTGGCCCGCCTGGGCGAGCGGCTCGAAGCCGCCGAGACCCGAACCAGCGAAGCGCTGCGTGAACTCAGCGCCTCGTTCTCCGCGCTCGACGAGCGCCTGGGCGTCGTCGAGAACGCCAATCCCGCCGCCGGCGTGGAAGAGCGCCTCGACAGCCTGGCCGCCACGCTCAGCGAGAAGATGGAAGCCGCGCGCCTGGAGATGGCCGAGCGTCTGCGCGAGACCGCCGACGGCCGCTTCGACCGCATGGAGCGCAAGCTGGGCGAGATGGCCGCCCACGTCGAGGCCGCCGAGCAGCGCTCGGCCCAGGCGATCGAGCGCATGGGCCGCGAGGTCGTCAGCGTCGCCGACGCCTTCAATCGTCGCGTCCAGACCGCCGAAAATCGCAGCGCCGCCGCGATCGAACAGGTCGGGGGCGAGGTCGCGCGCATCGCCGCCAGCGTCGAGACCCGCCTGAACCGCAACGACAGCGTCCAGGGCCAGGCTCTGGAAAAGCTGGGCGCGGAGATCGCGCGCATCACCGAACGGCTGACCGAGCGCATCGGCAGCGCCGAGCGCCGCAACGCCCTGGCGATCGACGATGTCGGCGAGCAGGTCGCGCGGGTGACCGAGCGCCTGAACCAACGCCACGAACGCTCCAGCCAGGAGCTGCTGGACCGCATCCGCCAGAGCGAGGAGCGCACGCTCCGCATGCTGGAGGAGGCGCGCGACAAGATCGACACGCGTCTGTACGAGGCCCAGCGCAAGCCGGAGCCCGTCGCGCCGCCGCCCACGCCGGAGCCGGTCACCGAATTCACGCCGCCGCCGGCCGCGCCTTTCGAGGACGACATGGTGCTCGGCGAGGCCTCGCCCTTCGCCGACGACGATGTGTTCGACGCGCCGCCGCCGGCCGACCGCGACCTCGATGCGTTCCCGCTGGACGAGGTCGAGGACGACGAGATCGGCGCCGACGACTTCGCCTTCGTCGACGCGCTGGACGAGGAAGAGGAACTGGACGACGCCCCGGAAGCGGCGGCTCCTCAAGCCGCGCCCGTTCAGCCGGACCGTCCGCTGTCGACCCGCGAGATCATCGAGCAGGCCCGCGCGGCCGCTCGCGCCGCCGCCGCCGCGGACGCCAAGGGCGTCGGCGCGGGCCACAAGGCCAAGGGCGAGAAGACTGGCGGCTCGCTGTTCGGCGGCTTCGGCGCCTTCTCGGCCAAGAAGCCCAAGCGCCGCATGGGGACCACCGTGGCCAGCGTGGCCATCGCGGTCGGCAGCGCCGCCGTGATTGGCGCTTGTGTCGGCGGCCTGCTGCTGCTGGGCGATCAGAACGCTGGCGCGAACACGTCGCGCGCCGCTCAGGCCTTGGCGGAGCGGAAGCCGGCCCAGGTCAGCGCCGCCCCGGCCGGCTCGCGCGCCGCCGTCGCCCTGACCACGGCGCCGGCCGCGCCCGTCCAGGCCGAAGTCGGCCCGACGGCTTCGGCGCTGTCCGACGAAGCCAAGGCCCTGTTCGTCGAGTCCATCCGCAAAATCGAAACGGGCGATCGCACAGGCTTGGACGGCCTCAAGCGCGTCGCGAGCGGCGGCTATCCGGCCGCGCAGGTCTACCGGGCGAAGCAGCTCGTGAGCGGCAAGGGCGGCGTCAAGCGCGACATGATCGAGGCGCGCCGCTGGAGCGAACGGGCCGCCAACGGCGGCGATCCGCGCGCCATGCACAACCTGGCGCTCTACTATTTCAAGGGCGAGGGCGGTCCGCGCAATTCGACGACCGCCGCCGTGTGGTTCCGCAAGGCCGCCGACACCGGCCTCGTCGACAGCCAGTTCAACCTGGCCCAGCTGTATGAAAGCGGTCTGGGCGTCAGCCAGAACGCCGCCGAAGCCTACAAGTGGTACGTGATCGCCGGCCGGGCGGGCGATGCGACGGCCCGCAGCCGCGCCAACGCCCTGCGTCCGCAGCTGACGGCCGAGGCGCTGCAGACGGCGGACCGTTCGGCCCTGGCCTTCCGCGCTCAGGCCCCGATTCAGACGGCGGCGCTGACGGCGGCCAGCACGCCCGCGCGCGGTGACCTGGGCATGGCGCAACAGGCTCTGTCGCGGCTGGGCTACTATCAAGGGCCGCGCGACGGCGTCGCCTCGCCGGCGTTGCGGATGGCGATCGCCGCCTATCAGCGCGACCAGGGCCTGCCGGCCTCGGGCGAGGTCGATGGCGAGACGCTGGGTCGCCTGGCGGCCTCCGCCCACTAAGACGCCTGATGGCCGAATGCCCAGAAAGGCAAGTCGCGCGACCAATCTTTGATGACTGGAAAGGCGAGCGGCGCGCGAACGCGCTATCGTTTCACGAAAGATCGTCCGTGGACCTCTGGCGTCGCGTCGGTAATAGTCCCGCTCGGGGCAGGGGAGGCGGTTTCGGCGGCCTTCCGAAGGAGTTGATCATGAACGAGTCCGTGGGCGGGCGGACGCCGGTTCCTCCGGCGGTATGGGTCTTTGGTCTATCGACCCTCATTCCATTCTTCGTCTCATCGGCCCTGTTCTGCTACGGCCCCGTGAGCATCCAGGCGCCCGCCTTGGTGGGGCTGCTGGCCTATTCGACCGCGATGGTGTCGTACTTTGGCGGCGTGCGGACGGGGCTTGAGATCGAGCATCCGAGTCCGCGCTGGTCGGTCCTTGGCCTGTCGCTGCTGTTTCCGCTGGCCGGCTTCGGCCTGCTGCTGGGCGAGTTGCGATTCGATCCCGCCTGGCAATTGTCCGGTTTCCTGCTCCTGCTTTTGTTGCAGTGGGTCTGGGACGTGACCAATCACGAAGGCCCGACCTGGCGTCCGCGCATGCGCACGCTTCTCACCGCCGGCGCGGCGATCTCCCTGGCCTTCTCACTGGAGCAGGCGCTGCACATGTAGCGCGGGCGGCCTCCTAGTCGGGCCGCAAAGACTTCATCCCCACCGCGTGAACCCGCTTGGGGCCCAGCGCGCCGGCCAGCATCGCTCCGCCGAACAGGTTCGAGAACGCCTCGTCCAGGATGTTCAGGCCGCCGGTGAAGGCGCCGAACGCGGGCAGGACCAGACGCTGGCCATCCGTCACGAAGCACCGCCGCCGGACCGTCGCCCGTCCGCTGGAGACCTTGGCCGCCGGATGCAGGTGGCCGGCCACTTCGCCGAGTTGAACGCCGGGTTGGGGCTCGTGACGAAGCGTCAGCCCCATCAGCGCCGCTTCATCGATCACGTCGCCCGGCAACGCCTTGGGACCGTCGGCGTCGTGATTGCCCACCGCCCAGATCAGCTCGCGTCCCAGCGCCAGACCCTCCAGTCGTCGGTAGTCGTCCGCCGCCAGGCGCGCCTCGCCAGCGCCGTCGTGGAAGCTGTCGCCCAGGAAGATCAGCCGTTGGGGCGAGAGCAGGGAGATCTCGCGGTCCAGGCGGTCGAGGGTCTCGCGCGTGTCGTAGGGCGGCAGCATCTGGCCAAAGCGCGCGGCGTAGCTGCTGCCCTTCTCGAAGTGCAGGTCGGCGACCACCAGGGTGCGCTCGGCCTCCAGCCACATCGCGCCCGACCAGCGCAGCATGACCTCGATATCGCACAGCGCGATCCGCAGGCCGCCGCAGGGAGAAGGGGAAAAGCGGGTCAATGCATGGCCTCGGCGATCAGGTCTTCCTCGGCCTCGGCCAGGATCATCTCGCCGGCGGCGTCGCCCGGCGCGCGTTCGCGGCCGATCTCCAGCATGATCGGCACGGCGAAGGGGGAAACGCGGTCCAGCGCCACGTGGCGGATCTTGCCCTTCACGCGCGCGAGCATGTCGCCCAGGCGGGCGATGTCCAGCACGCCGGTGGCCGCGTCGTGGCGGGCGCAGCGCAGCATCAGGTGGTCGGGTTGGTGTTTGCGCAGCACGTCGTAGATCAAGTCCGTCGAGAAGGTCACCTGTCGCCCGGACTTTTCGGCCCCGGGATGGCGGCGCTCGATCAGGCCGGCGATCAGGGCGCAGTGTTTGAAGGCGCGCTTCATCATGAAGCTCTCGTCGAGCCAGGCCTCCAGATCGTCGCCCAGCATGTCCTGAGCGAACAGCTCGTCGAGATCGAGGCCGTCCATCGGCCGCAGCGACCAGATGTTCAGGGCGTAGTCGTTGCAGACGAAGCCCAGCGGCCCGACGCCCAGCCGGTCCAGGCGGCGGGTCAGCAGCATGGCAAGCGTCGTATGGGCGAGACGCCCGTCGAACGGATAGCAGACCAGGTGGTGACGCTTCCCGCGCGGGAAGGTCTCCAGCAGCATTTCGCCCTCGTCGGGGATCGCCGAGCGGATCTTCTGCCAGGCCAGCCACTCCTGGACGTCGCCGGGCAGGGCGGTCCATTCGCGCTCGTCGTGCATCATCTGGCGCACGCGGCTGGCGAGGTAGGTCGACAGCGGGAACTTCGAGCCGCCCCAGCTGGGCATCTTGGGATCATCGTTCGGCGCGGGCGTCACGAAGGCGTCGGCTCCGACCAGGCTGTTGTAGCGCCAGACCTGGCCGGCGAAGACGAAGGTGTCGCCGGGCGTCAGCTGCTCGAAATAGCCTTCCTCGGCCTCGCCGATCTTGCGACCGCCCATCGGTCTTTTGCCGCCGCCGATGCGGATATTGATCATGCCCGGCGAGACGATGGCTCCGACGTTCATCCGGTGCTGCTGCCGGGCCTGGGCGTTGCGGGCGGTCCAAAGCCCGTCGGCGTTCTTCACGATCCGCCGGAACTTGTCATAGGTGCGCAGGGCGTAGCCGCCGGTCGAGACGAAGTCGACGACGGTCTCGAAATCCTCCCAGGTGAGGTCGGCATAAGGACCGGCCGAGCGGACCTCTTCATAGAGGGCCAGCATGTCGAACGGCTCGGAGCAGGCGCAGCCCATGACGTGCTGGGCCAGCGTGTCCAGCGTGCCGACCCGCGGCGGATCGCCGTCGAGATGGTTCTCCAGGATGGCGTCGGCGGCGGCGCGGCACTCCAGCATCTCGAAGCGGCTGGCGGGCACGAACAGGGCGCGGCTAGGCTCATCCAGGCGGTGGTTGGCGCGGCCGATCCGCTGCACCATCCGCGAGGCCCCCTTGGGCGCGGCCAACTGGATGACGAGATCGACGTCGCCCCAGTCGATGCCCATGTCGAGCGTGGAGGTGCAGACCACGGCGCGCAGCTCGCCGCGCGCCATGGCCGCCTCGACCTTGCGGCGCTGCTCGGCCGACAGGCTGCCGTGGTGCAGGGCGATCGGCAGGTCGTCCTCGTTCAGCTCCCACAGGCGCTGGAAGGCGAACTCGGCCTGGAAGCGGGTGTTGACGAAGACGAGGGCGGTCTTGGATTGCTTGATGATCTCATAGACCTCGGCCATGGCGTGCTCG
Source organism: Caulobacter sp. (assembly GCA_041905125.1). Classification (GTDB taxonomy): domain Bacteria; phylum Pseudomonadota; class Alphaproteobacteria; order Caulobacterales; family Caulobacteraceae; genus Caulobacter. Next base: position 36,101 of record JAYRLX010000007.1, read on the forward strand.
GCCGTATGGCCCGCCCACGGCACGCGGCCTCCGGACACCAGCACCTCGACGACCGGCTGCGCGCCGCCCGAGCCGAGGACGAGGTCGATGCTGTCCTTGCCGTTGGTCCCCAGCCACTTCCGCACGAGGTCCGGATCGTCGACGGTCGCCGATAGCCCCACCCGCCGCATGTTCGGCGCGAACTGCTGCAGGCGCGCCAGGCCCAGCGCCAGCAGGTCGCCGCGCTTGGAGGGCCAGATGGCGTGGGCCTCGTCGATGATCACACAGGAGAGGTCGGCGAAGTACTCGCGCGCGCCCTCCCAGGCGCAGAACAGGGCCAGCTGCTCCGGCGTGGTCAGCAGGATGTCCGGCGGCCGGACACGCTGGCGGGCCTTGCGACTCTCGCCCGTATCGCCGGTGCG
>JAYRLX010000249.1:0-5781 GCA_041905125.1 Caulobacter sp.
ACCGCCACCGCCCGCATCAGGGCCACGCCGAACAGGGCCGCGACCAGGCCCAGCAGGCCGTAGAGCAGGTAGTCGGTCCAGGACGAGATCGCGACGACCGAGGTCTTGATCAGGTAGGGCGTCGAGCCCAAAGCCTTGGCGACCAGCACGCCGGCCAGGGCGGCCGCGGCGACGGGGGCGATGTTGGCGACCGTGTAGGCGCCGATGACGATCTCGAACGCGTAGAAGGCGCCCGTCAGCGGCGCGCCGAACGCCGCCGCGATCGCCGCCCCGGCCCCGGCCCCGACCAGGATGCGCAGGTCGCCCCGGCGCAGGCTGAGCTTCTGCCCCACCCACGAGGCCGCCGCCCCGCCCGCCTGGGCGTAGGCGGCCTCCAGGCCCACCGAGGCGCCGCAGCCGTTGGAGATCAGGGTCTGGCCGCAGATGAAGGCGCTGTCGCGGACGGACAGCCGCCCGCCGTGCAGGGCGTTGGCCTCCACGGGGTCGACGGCGGGACTGGGCCGGAAGCGCAGAACGAGGGCGGTGAACAGACCCAGCAGCAGTCCGCCCAGCGGGATGGCCAGGAGCCGCCAGGGCTCGATCATGGCCTGGGCCGACAGGCGTTCGTTCGGATCGAAGGCGAACAGCCAGACCTGGGTGGCGTGGGCGACCTTCTCCAGCAACACCGCCAGGGCGCCGGCGTTCATGCCCACGACGGTGGCGACGGCGATCAGCCAAAGTTCCGACGAGCGCGTGCGGCGGCGCAGCCAGGCCAGCCAGGGCAAGGCCTGGCGTCGGGCGTCGCGGAAGGACGCGCGCTCGGTCAGGGCGGTGCGCAGCACCTGCCGCCAATGACGGGACTCTGCGGCGGGGTCGGGCTGGGTCGTCTCCGCCGGCTCGGTCATGGGCGTCTAGGCCACGGCGGCCTTGCCGCCGGCCACCAGGCCGTTGACGGCGGCCCGGAACGCCTCGCCCCGCGCCTCGAAATCACTGAACTGGTCGAACGAGGCGCAGGCGGGCGAGAGCAGGACGATGGCCTCCTCGTCGCTCGCCGCAGCGTCGGCATAGGCTTGCTGAACGGCGCGCTCCAACGTCCCGCTCATCGCGACCTCGGCCTTGCCGGCCAGGGTCCACGAGAACGGCTCGGCCGCCTCGCCGATCAGATAGGCCTTGGCGATGCGCGGGAAGAGATCCTTCAGGTCGTCGATGCCGCCGGCCTTCGCGACGCCCCCCGCGATCCAGTAGAACTTCGGATAGCTGGACATCGCCTGACGCGCGGCGTCGGCGTTGGTGGCCTTGCTGTCGTTGACGAAGCGGACCTTGCCGATCTTGCCGACCGTCTCCATCCGGTGGGCCAGGCCCGGGAAGGTCATCAGGCCGTCGACGGCCTCCTGCATCGGAATGCCGATGGCCCGCGCGGCGGCGTAGGCGGCGGCCGCGTTCTGCCAGTTGTGGCGGCCCGGCAAGCTGCGGGCGCGCAGGAGATCGGCGACCTCGACCACGCGCTCGCCGGTGGCGTCATACAGCACCCCCTGCAGGGCGTAGACGCCGCGGCCCATCGCCTTACCGGCGCTGATCGGCCAGATGGTGCGGCGGTTGGCGGCGGTGATCTCGGTGCAGATCTGCTGGCACCAGGGATCGTCGACGCCGATGATCGCCGTGTCGCCCTTGCCCTGGTTCAGGAAAATCCGGCGCTTGGCGGCGATGTAGCCGTCCATGCCGCCGTGGCGGTCCAGGTGGTCGGGCGAGATATTCAGCAGCACCACGGCGTCCGGGTGCAGGCTGGAGGTCAGGTCCAGCTGGTAGGACGACAGCTCCAGCACATAGACCGCACCGCCGTGCATGTCCTCAAGGCCCAGGACGCCCTGGCCGATATTGCCGCCGATCCGCGTGTCGCGGCCGGCCGAGGCGCACAGGTGGCCGATCAGGGCGGTGGTGGTCGACTTGCCGTTGGTGCCGGTGATGGCGATGATCTTCGGCCGCTTATGGACCGGCGCGGCGGCGACCGTGCGGGCGAAGAGCTCGATGTCGCCCAGGATCTCGACGCCGGCGGCCTTGGCCTTCTGGACGGTCCAGTGCGGCTTGGGATGGGTCAGCGGCACGCCCGGCGACAGCATCAGCGCGTCGAACTGGCGCCAGTCGGCGGCTTCGAGATCGACGACCGGGAAGCCCTCGGCCGCCGCGGCCTCGCGGCTGGCGATCTTCTCGTCCCAGAGGGCGACCTTCGCCCCGCCCGCGATCAAGGCGCGCGCCGCCGTGAGCCCGGTGCGGCCCAGGCCGAACACCGCGACGGTCTTGCCTTCGAAACCACGGACCGGGATCATCGGACTTGCCTCCCCTACCGCAGCTTCAGGGTGGCGAGGCCGACGAAGGCCAGGATCATCGACACGATCCAGAAGCGGATCACGACGGTGGACTCAGGCCAGCCCAGCTTCTCGAAATGGTGGTGGATCGGCGCCATCAGGAAGACCCGCTTGCCGGTCTTCTTGAAGTAGGCGACCTGGATCATCACGCTCAGCGCCTCGGCGACGAACAGGCCGCCGACGATGCCGAGAACCAGCTCGTGCTTGGCGCAGACGGCGATCGCGCCCAGCGCGCCGCCCAGGGCCAGCGAGCCGGTGTCGCCCATGAAGATCTTGGCCGGCGGCGCGTTGTACCAGAGAAAGCCCATGCCCCCGCCGATGATCGCGCCGCACAGCACCGCCAGCTCGCCGACGCCCGGCGCGAAGTGCAGGTTCAGATAGTCGGCGAACTTGTAGTTGCCGACGAGGTAGGCGATCAGGCCGAAGGTCGAGGCGGCGAACATCACCGGCACGATGGCCAGGCCGTCCAGGCCGTCGGTCAGGTTCACGGCGTTGGAGAAGCCGGCGATCGTGATCGCGGCGAACACGACGTAGAACCAGCCCAGATTGATCACCAGCGCCTTGAAGATCGGGAAGATCAGGCTGGTTTCCATGCCCGGCGTCATCGGCGACTTCGGCGCGAACAGGATCAGGATCACGGTCGCGGCGATCGCGACGATGAACTGGGCGATCAGCTTCTGGACGCTGGAGAGGCCGGCGGTGGTCTGCTTGGTGACCTTGGCGTAGTCGTCCATGAAGCCCAGCACGCCATAGCTGCCGGTGACCAGCAGCACGACCCAGACATGGACGTTGCGCAGGTCGGCCCACAGCAGGGCGCCGACGAACAGGCCGGCCAGGATCATGAAGCCGCCCATGGTGGGCGTGCCGGCCTTTTCGGTGACGTGGCGGGCGATGCCGTCGGTGCGGATCGGCTGGCCCTTGCCCTGCTTGGTCTTCATCCAGCGGATGAAGCGCGAGCCCATGGCCACCGCGACGATATAGGCCGTCAGCATGGCCATGCCGGACCGGAAGGTCAGGTACTTCAACAGGTTGAGCATCGGCACATGCTCTTGCGAGCGCGCCAGCCATTCATAGAGGAAGTACAGCATCAGACCCGTTCTCCGAGATCGAGCGCCGCCAGGGCCTGGGCCAAAAGCCCCGCCTTGGAGCCGTTCGACCCCTTCACCATCACCACGTCGCCAGGCCGGATCGCCCCCGCCAGCTCAGCCGTTAACTTTTCGGTAACCACCGCGTAGCCGCCTCGCCGAGTCGGCGGAAGCTGCTCCCACAGCGATTTCATGTGGACGCCCGCGAGAAAAACGATGTCAACGTTTGCAGCCGCGATCGGCGCCGCAAGCTCCGCGTGAAAGCGCGTGGAGTCCTCGCCCAATTCGAGCATGTCGGTCAGGGCGATGATCCGGCGCCCGGCGACCTTGCGCGCGCCCAGCGTCTTCAGCGCCGCCTGCATCGAGACGGGATTGGCGTTGTAGCTCTCGTCGACCAGGGTGAAGGCGCCGCCGTCGATCCGGACGGTCTTCTCGGCCCCGCGGCCCTCGATCGGCGCGAAGGCCGCCAGCGCCGCCAGGGCCGTCTCGCGCGGCACGTCCAAGGCTTCGAGCATCAGCAGCACGCACAGGCTGTTGGGGCCCCAGTGCACGCCGGTCTGCCGGATCGGGAAGCTCAGCGCCTCGCCGCGCAGGTCGACCGAGACGACAGCCCCCTCGCCGTCCACGGCGAAACCCGTCAGGCGCGCGGTGGCGCCGGCGGCCTCGCCGAAGCTCCAGACGCTCGCGCCGGCCTTCTCGGCCTCGCCCTTGAGGAAGCCGAACCAGCGGTTGTCGGCGTTCAGCACCGCGATTCCGCCCGGACGCAGGCCCGCGAAGATCTCGGCCTTGGCGCGGGCCACGCCCGCCTCGCCGTCCGGGAAGTTCTCGATGTGCACCGGGCCGACGGTGGTGATCGCCACCGCGTGCGGCTGGACGAAGCCCGACAGCGGCGTGATCTCGTCGGCGTGGTTCATGCCGATCTCGAACACCGCCCGCTGGGTGTCGCGCGGCATCCGCGCCAAGGTCAGCGGCACGCCAATGTGGTTGTTGTAGCTCTTGACCGACGCGTGAGCCTTGCCCGCCAGGCGCAGGCCCGCCTCGACCGCGCGGGTGACGCTGGTCTTGCCGACCGAGCCGGTCACCGCGCCGCGCTTGCACTGGGGCGCGCGCTCGCGGGCGGCGACGCCCAGCGCTTCCAGCGCCTTGAAGGTGTCGGCGACCATCACCGCCGGGGCGTCGACCGGCTTGGCGGCCAGGACGCCGGCCGCGCCGCTCGCCACCGCCTGCGGGACGAAGTCGTGACCGTCGCGCGCGCCGACCAGCGGCACGAACAGGTCGCCCTTCTCCACCGAGCGGGTGTCGATCGAGACCCCGGTCGCCGCGAAGTCGCCGGCGACCTGGCCGCCGACCGCCTTGGCGATCTCGTCAGCGGTCCAGAGCGCGTCAGGCCCAAAATCACTAGGCATCGACAGCCTCCAGCGCTGCGAGCGTCTCAGCGACGTCGTCGAACGGATGCACGACGCCGGCGACGATCTGGCCCTGCTCGTGGCCCTTGCCGGCGACGACCAGCACGTCGCCCTCGCCCATCAGCGCGACGGCGGCGCGGATGGCGGCGCGGCGGTCGCCGATCTCGCGCGCGCCGGGGGCGGCTTCGAGGATGGCGGCGCGGATCGAGGCGGGGTCTTCCGAGCGCGGGTTGTCGTCGGTGACGATGGCGATGTCGGCCAGCTTGGCGCCGATCGCGCCCATCAGGGGACGCTTGCCGCGGTCACGGTCGCCGCCCGCGCCGAACACGGCGATCAGCTTGCCGCGGGTGTGCGGACGCAGCGCTTCGAGCACCGTCTGCAGGCCGTCCGGCGTATGGGCGTAGTCGACATAGGCCTCGCCCCCGTGCGGCCCACGGCCAACCCGTTGAAGACGCCCGGCCGCGCCTTCCAGGCTCTCCAGCGCCTTGAGCACCTTGGCGACGTCCTCGCCGGCGGCGACGCACAGGCCGGCGGCGACCAGCACATTCGAGGCCTGGAAGGCGCCGGCCAGCGGCAGGCGGATGTCGTAGGTCACGCCATCGGCCTCGACGACCAGGTCCTGGCCGGCGGGGGTCGGGGTGCGGGAGATCAGGCGCAGGCCCTGGCCGTCCTCGCCCACCGAGAACACGCTCTGGCCCGAGGTCACGGCGGCCGAGGCGAAGGTCGGGAACGCCTCGCTGTCGGCGTTCAGCACGGCCATCGCGCCCGCGGGGGTCAGCGTGTCGAACAGGCGCAGCTTGGCGGCGCGATAGGCCTCCATCGAGCCGTGATAGTCGAGGTGGTCCTGGGTGAAGTTGGTGAAGCCGGCGGCGTGCAGCTTGACCCCATCGACGCGGCGCTGGTCGACGCCGTGCGAGCTGGCTTCCAGCGCCAGATGGGTGACGCCCA
>JAYRLX010000250.1:0-5780 GCA_041905125.1 Caulobacter sp.
GCCGGACCCCCTCCGTCTCGATGCGTATTCGCATCGATCCACCTCCCCCTAATGGGGAGGAGAATGGCCTCTACAGCGACTGCCCGTCGTCGACCGTGAACACGCTCCCCGTCACCGCCCGCGCCGCGTCCGAGCACAGGTAGAGCGCCGTCCCAGTCAGGTCGTCCTCGTCCATAAGCCGCTTGCGGGGGAAGCTTCCGACCAGCCGGGCGCCGCCCTCGGTGTCGAACCAGTCGCTGTTCAGCTCGGTGCGGATGTAGCCGGGGCAGAGGACATTGACGTTGATCCCCTTGCGGGCCCACTCGCGGGCCAGGCTCTTGCCCATCATGGCCGTGGCGGCCTTGGACGCGCAGTAGGCGGTCACGCCGGGCAGCACCTTGTGCGCTCCGATCGAGGCGACCAGCAGGATCCGTCCGCGACCCGACTGCTCGGAACCCGCCCGGATCATCCGCCGCGCCCCTTCGCGGGCCGTCAGGAACACGCCGCGGGTGTTGACCCCCATGACCTTGTCGAAGTCGGTCGCCTCGATGTCGAGCGCCGAGCCCTGGATGTTGATCCCGGCGTTGGCGATCACCGTGTCCGGCGCGCCCAGGCGGTCGCTGATGGCGTCATAGCCGGCGATGATCGAGCCCTCGTCCTCGACGTCGATCGAGAAGGCGGCGGCGTTCGGGCCGATCTCGGCGACCAGGGCCTCCAGCCGGTCGGCGCGGCGGGCGGCGAGCGCCACCTTGGCCCCGGCGGCGGCCGCGCGGCGGGCCAGGTGCGCCCCGATCCCGGACGAGGCGCCAGTGACCAGGACGGTCCTTCCGGTCAGGTCGATCATGCTCTCTCCCCTTTTTTCGCCAAGGTGGCCGGCGCGCGCGCCGCTGTCGAGCCGCCCCTGGGGGCAAGTACGGGCGTTCAGGTCGCTCTATGCTCGGCATAGACGAGACGGAGTCGGGTCAAATCAACGACTTGTCACTTTTACAGGCTTCTGGATCATCCGCGTCCGCTGGCGCCGTATCTTTGTGTCATGGCCGGAAATAGCGACAAGGTCCGGACCTGGAGCGAGACGCTGCAGGGCCGCCTCACGGCGAAGATGGACAAGCTCATCGCCGCCTTCGAAGCCACCGACGACCCCGCCGAGAAAGCCCAGATCGAGAAGGACGCCCGCGCGTGCGGCGTCTTCGCCCGATCGGCCAAGGCGGTGGCGACGATGGTCCCCGAACCCAAAGCCAAGCCCGCCGCCGATGAAGCGGCCGATGACGACGAGGCCTCCATGCATGACGGCATCCCGGACGATCCCGAAGAGCTTCAAGCCGCTCTTGTCGCCCGCTTCACTCGCTTCGCTGAGCTGCTCGAACTCAAACGTCGAGATGATGAAGGCGCTGGCGACGGCGATCTCGGTCCTGGATCCCCTGGACCAGCAGCGCCTGCTTAGCGCGGCCTTGTCCGAACCGCTGAAGCATCAAGTCGCGCCGCCGTTCCGGCCCTGGTCGACCTGGCTGATGCTGGGCGGACGCGGGGCGGGCAAGACCTTCGCCGGAGCGCGCTGGATGACCTGGAACGCGCTCGCCTATCCGAACCTCGCCCTCGTCGGGCCCACGCTGCACGACGTGCGCGAGGTGATGATCGAAGGACCGTCGGGGCTAAAGGCGATGGGCGGACCGGTCTTCCGTCCGAGCTGGGAAGCCTCCCGCCGGCGCCTGGTCTGGCCGAACGGCGCCTGCGCCTACGCCTTCTCGGCCGAGGACCCGGAGTCCTTGCGCGGTCCGCAGTTCCATGCCGCCTGGGCCGACGAGTTCTGCGCCTGGCCCAAGCCCGGCGACACCCTGGCCATGCTGCGCTTCGGCCTGCGCCTGGGAACCGATCCGCGCCTGGTGGTGACCACGACGCCCAAGCCCCATCGGGCGCTCAAGGTGCTGATGGCCGAGCCCGGCGTGTCCCTGACCCGCGCGGGCACGGCCGCCAACGCCGGCAACCTGGCGCCCGCCTTCCTGCGGACACTAGAGAGCCTCTATGGCGGCACGCGTCTCGCCGCCCAGGAGCTGGACGGGGTGATCGTCGAGACCGACGGCGGCCTGTTCCGCGCCGAGGATCTTGCCCGCTGCCGCGCGGCGCGGCCGGCGCGCCTGGACCGCGTGGTCGTCGCCGTCGACCCGCCCGCCACCGCCGGCGGCGACGCCTGCGGCATCATGGTCGTGGGGCGAAGGGACGACCGGGCCTTCGTCCTGGCCGACGAGACGGCGCGGGGTTTGTCTCCCGCCGGCTGGGCGGCGAGGGCGGTGGCCGCCGCGCGCGCCTGGAACGCCGACGCGCTCGTGGCCGAGGCCAACCAGGGCGGCGACATGGTGAGGTCCGTGTTGGCTCAGGCCGACCCGCCGTGCCGGGTGAAGCTGGTCCGGGCGAGCGTCGGCAAGCGGGCCCGCGCCGAGCCGGTGGCGGCTTTGTACGAGCAGGGCCGGGTGATGCACTGCGGCCCGTTCGTGGCGCTGGAGGAGGAGCTGATGGCGCTTGGCTCCGGTGATTTGGAACACAGCCCCGACCGCGCGGACGCTCTGGTCTGGGCGGTGAGCGAGCTGATGCTGGGCGGACGGCAGACGCCGAGGCTGCGGGCGCTGTGAGAGCTATTGATGATCAAGATCCTCCCCCGCGATGCGGGGGAGGTGGCCCAGAGGGCCGGAGGGGGCGAGCGCTGACGATTTCCAGTATTCGCGCGACCGCCGTTTCAGGCGATGCGAGGATGTCCCGCGCCGGGATGCGTAGCGTGATGACGCCCCTATCGATTAGCCACGCGTCACGATCAGCGTCTCTGCGTGGTCGATCATCGAAGCAATGGGCCTCACCGTCGACCTCGACGGCTAGGCGCAACACTTCGCAGTAGAAATCAAGAATGTAAGGTCCAACGGGATGCTGTCGGCGAAAGTGTAGGCCGGCGATCTTGCGCCCCTTCAATCGCTGCCAAAGCAAGCCTTCGGGCAACGTCAGCTCTCTTCGGAAGCGCTGCGCTGTCAGACGCTGAGCAAGGGGAGGTCTCATTGGCTTCTCCTGCGTTTGCCCCCTCCGTCGCTACGCGACACCTCCCCCGCATCGCGGGGGAGGATCTTTAAGAGCATTCGCCCTCTCCACCACCCTACATTGTTCCCCATTTGTTCTCAACTCCACTCCCCGGAGCTCCCCCATGCTCTTCCCCAAACCGCGCCCGCCCGAGCGCAAGGACTCCCGCGCCGCGCGGCTGATCGCGTTGACCACGGGAGGCCGCCCGCAGTGGACGCCGCGGGACTATGGCGCCCTGGCGTCCGAAGGCTTCGCCAAGAACCCGGTGGCCTATCGCTGCGTCCGGATGATCGCCGAGGCCGCCGCGTCGACGCCGCTGGCCGTGTTCGTCGACGGTCGCCGGGCCGACGATCACCCGTTGAAGCGCCTCCTCGATCGGCCGAACCCGGAGCAGGGCGGGCCCGACCTGATGGAGGCGTTCTTCGGGAGCCTGCAGGTCGCCGGCAACGCCTATCTGGAGGCGGCGGGCGATGCTCAGCCGAGCGAGCTCTACGCCCTGCGTCCCGACCGGATGACCGTGGTCCTGGGGCCTCGCGGCTGGCCGCTGGCCTATGACTACCAGGCCGCGGGCCGCACGGTGCGGATCGGCCGCGACGGCGACGGCTGGCTGCCCGTGTTGCACCTCAAGCTTTTCAACCCGACCAACGACCACTACGGCTTCTCGCCCCTCGAAGCGGCGGCCTTCGCGATCGACGTCCACAACGCCTCCAGCGCTTGGAACAAGGCGCTGCTGGACAACTCCGCCCGGCCCTCGGGCGCGCTGGTCTATTCCAGCAAGGACGCCGGCGATCGCCTGACCGACGAGCAGTTCGACCGGCTGAAGACCGAACTGGCCAACGCGCACTCCGGCCAGGCCAACGCCGGCCGGCCGCTGCTGCTGGAAGGCGGTCTCGACTGGCGGGCCATGTCGCTGACCCCGGCCGAGATGGACTTCACCGAGGGCAAGCACGCCGCCGCCCGCGAGATCGCCCTGGCGTTCGGCGTGCCGCCGCAGCTGCTCGGCATTCCCGGCGACAACACCTACGCCAACTACCGCGAGGCCAACGCCGCCTTCTGGCGCGGGACCGTGGTGCCGCTGGCCGAACGGGCGGCGCGGGCCCTGACCGCCTGGCTGGCCGCGAAGTTCCCCGGCGCGCGGATCGCCCCCGACCTCGACGCCGTCCCGGCCCTGTCGGCCGAGCGCGACGCCCTGTGGAGCCGGCTGGAGACGGCGTCCTTCCTGACCGACGCCGAACGCCGGCGGCTGGCGGGGCTGGAGCATTGAGCGCGCCGCTCAATCGTTGGCGGCTGGACCGCCAGGTCTCCGCCGCCGTGCTGGTCGCGGTCGCCATCCAGGCCGCGGCCGCCCTGCTGTGGGCCGGCAAGGCCTCGGCGCGGATCGACGAGATGCAGCGCCGGCTCGAGGCCCAGGCCCCGGTCGCCGAGCGTCTCGCGCGCCTCGAAGCCCAGGCCGACGCCACTCGCCAGTCGCTGAACCGCATCGAAGCCAAGCTGGAGCGCTCGCGATGACCGACAAGGATCTAAAAATCGAAGGCTACGCGTCTCTGTTTTGGACTCGTGACCTCAATGACGACGTCACCGCCGCCGGCGCCTTCGCCGAGAGCCTGGCGGCCGGGGCGCCGGTCAAGATGCTGCATCAGCACGAGGAGGCCGAGCCGATCGGCGTCTGGGACGCGGTCGTCGAGGACGCCAAGGGGCTGTTCGTCCGAGGGCGAATTCTGCGGACGACGCCGAGAGGAAGGCTCGTCGCCGCCCTGGTCGAGGCCGGCGCCTTGGACGGCCTGTCGATCGGCTTTCGCCAGGTCAAGGCGCGGACGCAAGGCCGCCTGCGGGTGCTGTCCCGCGTCGAACTCTGGGAGGTGTCGATCGTCACCTTCCCGATGCTGCCGGGCGCTCGGCTTCAGGCGGTTAGTTGATCGCGAGACAGCCCCAGCCATCCGCTCGGCCGCCGAAGCTAACGGCCAGCGCGTCCAGCAGCCGTTCTGCCTCGGTGATCGACTCGACCGTCGGCTTCATGTCGCGTGTCGCCGTCACGTCCCAGGGGAGTTCCGGTATGCACCCGGTCTCTTCAACACTCGTCTCGAAGCCTTGCTGTTTAGCCGCCGATGCAAAGGCCCTCGCCGAAGGCTCATCGACGAAGACGAGGTTGAAATCGATCGGTCTAGACATGGACAGGTCGTCGCCGCCGGCAGCCATCCGGTCCAGCACCTCGGCGTTTTCGTCTTCGGGCGACATCAGTTCCGGATCAGCCTGAGCAAGGTGCCGTCCGGGTCGATCAGGGCGGCCATGATCTTCTTGTCGCCGGGCGGATGCAGGCGGGGGAAGCCTTCGGTCTTCTCCTCGATCCCGGCTTCCAGGCAGACCGCGTAGAAGCCCTCCAGGTCGTCCAGGCGCAGGCAGCAGGCGAAGTTGCTGGTCGCGGGTTTGAGGCCCGGAAACGGGAAGAACTCCAGCATGAGCCGGCCGCGCTCCAGCACCATCCAGCCCGGATCGCGCGAGGCGCGCTCGAAGCCGAGGGCGGCGTAGAAGCTCTCGGTGGCGTCGAAGTCGCTGGACGGAAGGTTCGGCGTGGCGCGGTCAGGCATGCGGCGACGCTAGCATGAGTCCCGCGTGCGAAACTCCCTTCCCCCTGGATGGGGGAAGGGCGGGGATGGGGGTGAAGCGGCCGTTCCGCCACTCCCGTCCCACCCTTTGGGGCGCGGCCATCGCCGCGGGCCCCCCCCCCCAACCCCCCCCCACGGGGG
>JAYRLX010000251.1:0-5771 GCA_041905125.1 Caulobacter sp.
AACCCGCATCCTCAGCTTGGAAGGCTGCTGCACTACCCTTGTGCTATACCCGCCAAGCTTGCGGGGTCGCGTCGGCTCCCGGTCTCTGGCTCTGGGACGCCCTCACCTGCCTTCAGAACTCATCGCGCGCATGGTGGGGGAAGTAGGACTCGAACCTACGAAGGCTTACGCCAGGGGATTTACAGTCCCCCCCCTTTGCCACTCGGGACATTCCCCCAAGCACGCGATGGAGTTCCGAAGCCGGCGGCCTTTATCCGCTTCGACGAGCGACGGCAAGCCGTCAAACGCCGATGCGAAACAAAAGCTTCTTGGACCGGTGACGGACGATGCTAAGAGCAGCGCCGGCTGGCCGAGAAGCCCTCGGGGCCCCAAATCGGAGCGCGTCTTATAGTGTCCTCTCATTCCGAACGCAACGACCGGAAACGTCCTTCTGCACAAGGACGCGATTTTCGTTCCAAGCCCCGGAAACAGAACGACTTTTCCAGGGGCCAAGGCGACGCCAAGGACTGGATTTGGGGGACTCACGCCGTCGAGGCGGCGCTTTCGAACCCGCATCGACCGGCGCCGAAGCGGCTTCTGGCGACCCCGGATCGGGCCAAGCGACTCGCCCCCGACCTGCAGAAACTTTCCTGCCTGCAGGTGATGGAGGGCCAGGAGATCGCCAAGCATCTGCCGCAGGGCGCGGTGCACCAGGGCCTGGCCCTGAAGATCGACGAGCCTGAGTCGCTGTCGATCGCCGAACTAGCGGCCTCGGGCGAAGGCTTCCTGGTGATGCTGGACCAGATCACCGACCCGCAGAACATCGGCGCGATCTTCCGCTCGGCCGCCGCGTTCGGGGCCAAGGGCGTCATCCTGCAGGACCGCCACGCCCCGGCCCTGACAGGCGTGCTGGCCAAGACCGCTGTCGGCGCCGTGGACAAGGTGCCCTATGCGCGCGTGGTCAATCTTTCCCGCGCGCTCGAGGAGCTGGCCGAGCTGGGCTGGCGCGGCGTGGCCCTGGCCGGCGAGGCCGAGCAGACCCTGGACGAGGTGCTGGACGGCGGTCCCACGGTTCTGGTGCTCGGCTCGGAAGGCGAAGGCGTCCGCCGGTTGGTGGCCGAGCACTGCGACGTGCTGGGCAAGATCCCGATGCCCGGCGGCTTCGAAAGCCTCAACGTCTCGGCCGCCGCGGCGATCGCGCTCTATGAAGCGTCCAAGCCGCGCGGCAAGGCGGCGGTCTAGAACCTCCGGCCATGCGCCGCCGCGCGACAGGTCTCGCCGTCCTGGCCTTGGCGGCGCTCATCGGCGCCCAGGCCGGCGTCGCGCGCGCCTCCACGGCCGAGACCCAGGCGCGCCTGGCCAAGGTGCGGCCGGTGGCGACCCAATCCCTCGCCCCGCCTCCCAAGCCGGTCACCGCCGATCCGCCGCCCGCGGGCCACGAGCCCCTGGCCGCGCCGCCGAAGCCCGATCTCCCACCGACCGAGGCGTCCGCGCCCGGGACAGCGCCGAGGCCCGCGCCGCGTCACGACGCCGGCCTGATCCTGCTGATCCCAGCCCTGATCGCGCTGGTCGCGCTCGTGCGATGGTTTGCGCGGCGTCGCCGATCGGCGTCGAAGCGCGTTTAGGTCCGGCGCGGCGGTTTTGCGTCTTGCATCGCCCGGCGCGTCATCCCATTGAGGGCGCATGCTCGACACGTTGATGGCCCACTTGGATGGCTTTCAGGGACCGCTGACGGCGTTCCTGCAAGTTCTGATGATCGACCTCGTCCTGGCCGGCGACAACGCCGTGGCCGTCGGCCTCGCCGCGGGGGGCCTGCCGGTCAAGGACCGCAAGAAGGTCATCCTCTACGGCCTGGGCGCGGCGGTCGTGCTGCGGATCAGCTTCGCCCTGATCACCACCTGGCTGCTGGGCGTGATCGGCCTGCTGCTGGCCGGCGGCTTCCTGCTGCTGTGGGTCTGCTGGAAGATGTGGCGCGAGCTGCGCGAGCAGGCCTCGCACGACGAGGCCGACGCCGTGGCCATGGTCGACGCCGACCCCAGCACCGAGCCTCGCGCCCGCCCCGCGAAGTCCTTCAAGCAAGCCTTCGTCCAGGTGCTGATCGCCGACGTCTCGATGTCGCTGGACAACGTGCTGGCCGTGGCCGGCGCGGCCCGCGAGCACCCGGCGATCCTGGTCTTTGGCCTGCTGCTGTCGATCATCCTGATGGGCCTGGCCGCCAGCGCCATCGCCAACCTGCTGCACAAGCACCGCTGGATCGGCTTCGTGGGCCTGGCCATCGTGCTCTATGTCGCCCTGCACATGATCTGGGAGGGCCACCGCAGCGTGGTGATGGACCTCAACGAGACGGGCGCCTACAACGCCGCCGCGCCCGCCCCTCTGGACATCAGTCCCGAGGAAATGGCCAAGCACAACCGGCACAAATAGCGGCCTAATTTCCCGGCAGCGGCGGCATGTCCAGCCGGCGCAGGTCGGCCATCCGGGCATAGAGCCGCAGGATCGCGTGATGCCGCGCGGCGTCGCCTCGGGCCTCCACCGCCTCGTGGAGACGGATCAGGGCTTGGCGCAGCTTGGCGTTGACCTTGTCGAGACCCGAGATCGACAGGTCGTCGGTCCCATCGCGGCTTTCGATCTCATAGTCGCCGGACGCCTCGTCAAGCAACGCCGCGATCGCCGCGTTCTCGGTCGCCCGCGCCGCGACGCCGCGCTCGGCCTCCTGGGCGCCAAGCAGCGATAGCAGCGCCACCACCGCCACCTTGCCGGCCATGAACTCGCCCTGCTGCTCGGGCGGCGGCGGGTCGATCATGCACATGAAGTTGCCGACCAGGATGTCGGGCAGGCTGGGCGTCATGACAGGTTCTCCCACCGCATCAGGGCCGCCGCCAGGATCTCGTCGTGGCGGCGGGCGGTGTACCAGCCCGAGATCGCCAGCACCGGATCCTTGAAGCCGCCGTCGCGATACTCCTTGGCCGCCGAGGTCCAGATCGCCTGGCCCTTCACGGCGTTGAACAGGCTCCACCAGGCCAGAGCCGTCTCGTCGATCTCGAGGCCGCTGGCCTTCTTCCAGATGGCGAGCGCCTCCTCGCGCGGCAGCATGCCCGCGACCTTGTCGGCCTCGAAGTGGCCCCACAGCGGATCGATCGCCCAGCCCAGGTCCTCCAGCGGGTCGCCCAGATGGACCATCTCCCAGTCGAGGATCGCGAGGATCTTGCCCGCCCCGTCATGCAGGAAGTTGCCGGTCCGGTAGTCGCCGTGAACGACGCGGATCGCCTGGGCCGGCGGCGGCGGGCGGCGGCGCAGGGCGCGGATCGCGGCCCAGACGATCGGCTGCGGATGCTGCTGGTCGGCCTCGATCACGCCTGCCCAATGGTCCAGCGCGATCTTCCAGCAGGCGTCGGGCGCGGGGGCCTCGGCGGCCCTGGCCAGCGGCAGGCTGGCGGGATCGTCGGCGGCGATGGTCCCCAGGATCGAGAAGAACTGCTCGCCGATCGCCCGGGCGTGCTCGCCATAGGGAACGACGGTGAACGGCGAGGCGGCGGTTCCGCCCTCGACCCGCTCCATGATGAAGAACGGCCGCTCCAGCTCCGCGCCCTCGGCCTCCATCGCCACGGGACGCGGGACGGGCAGCCGGTCGTGGAAGCTTTCGAAGGCCAGATATTCCTGATTGCGGTCGGTCTCGATCAGGCTGCCCGGCGGGTCGCGGCGCAGGATCAGCGGCCGCTCGCCCTTCGCCGTCCGGGCGCTGAAGCGATAGGTCTCGCGGCTGGCCCCGCCGGGGATGCGCGAGAGGTCGACGACCGTGACAGCCTCGCCCCACACGCGCGACAGATACGCCTCGAGGCGTTCGGCCAGGCTCATGGGGCCATGTCCAGGATCGAGGCGAAGCCGGACGGCGCGTGCGGGCCGATCGCCAGCTGCTCGAAGACCCCCCGCCCCTTCCGCGTCCGCCCCGCGCCATCGACATAGGTCACGTCGCTGAGGGCCTGGACGTGCAGGTGCTGCGGGACACCGCAGTCCAGGTCGGCCGTGACGAAGTCCTCGCGCTCGACCTTCAGCTTGCCCTGGTTCAGCCCGTGCCCCCAGATGGGGTGGGTATAGCCCAGCCCCAGCATGAAGAACTCGCGCTTGGGCTCGACCGTCATGGTCCCGTCGGCGCCGAAATCCAGCGTCGCGGCGCGGGCGTGGCGCGTGCCGCTCTTCCACTGGATCGCGTACGAGGCCTCGGCGAAGCCGCCGAACTCCAGCTCGCGTCCGCCGTCCTCCAGCCAAAGCGCGCGGCGGTTCCAGGCCCGGCCCAGCTCGTCGTCATTGGTGTGGAAGAAGAGCCCGCCGTCCTCGAAATTGCACGGCGCCCATAGCCAGAAGAACTGCGGGAGAACCGGCGGGGCCAGCTCCTGCGGGTCGCGCGCCCCGACCGGCCGCACGCCCCACGAGCGGTCGCGCGTGCCCACGAAACCGTCGAGGCTGGCGCGCACGCCATCGACCTCGATCCAGCCGGAATAGCGGCCATTCTGGGTCAGGCGGGTGTAGTCCATGAAGGCGCGCGGGCCGTTGCGGCGGACGAAGCGCGGCTCCTCGATCGGAAAGGCGCGGCCCTCGAAGACAATCTCGGCGGCGATCCCCTGCTCGGGCGCGGTCACCGTCAGCTTGAGGCGCTTCAAAGGCTCGATCACGGTGATGGCGATCGGCCCCACCGCCAGGTCCATCCGCTCCATCTGCAGCCAGCGGCTGGCGTGCAGATTGACCTGCTTGCCGTCCTTCATCACGCAGAAGGACGCGTCGGCGACGTTCAGATGCGGATAGACCCCGAAGGCCGCGGCGAAGAACAGGTCGTCGCCGTCGCCCCCAGTCGGATCCGAGGCCGCGTAGCCGTTGAAGAAATAGCGGTCGTAGAAGTTCCGATCCGTGCCGGCGTAGGCCACCGGCTCCGGCGTTTGATGGATCGGATAATCGTCGCCCCAGGTGAGCGCCATGCCGTCCTCCCCTAGATCGCGCCGGGTCTCTGACGGACCGGCTTTACGTCCAGATGAACGACGTTAAGGTCGCGCCCGACGATTGCAACGTTTCCGGAGCGTCAAGGCGATGAGCGGGTGGACACCCAGGATCTGGACGGGTCTGGCGGCGGTCAGCGGACTGCTGGCGGTGGGCTTTGGCGCTTTCGCGGCGCACGGCGTCCACGATCCCAAGGCGGTCGAGTGGCTCCACACGGGCTCGCAGTACCAGATGAGCCACGCCCTGGCGGTCTTCGCGGCCTTTGGCCTGCACCGGGCGGGCGCGCGGGGCATGGGCCTGGTCGCGGGCCTCTTCCTGTTTGGGACCCTGGTCTTCGCCGGCTCGCTCTACGCCATGGCCTTGGGCGCGCCGCGGATCCTGGGCGCGATCACGCCGATCGGCGGGCTGTCGTTCATGATCGGCTGGGCGCTGCTGGCCTGGCGCGGCTTCACCCTGCGCGATCAGGCCTGAACCTTCCGCCCGCCCGGCAGGGCCAGGAAGAAGATCGCCAGCGACGAACCGACCAGGCAGGCGAACATCACGGCGGCCGCCGGGCGCGGCGTGCCGTCGTGCAGCAGGCCGCCGACCCACGAGGCGAGGGCTCCCGCCCCGAACGAGGCCGAGCCCATCAGGGCCGAGATCGAACCGGCCCGGCGGGGGTCGACGCTCAGCGCGCCGGCCATGGTGTTGCCGCCCATCAGGCCATAGATCGACAGCGCCGCGAACAGCAGCGGCAGCACCGTCCACTGGCCGCCCCAGCCCGTCCAGGCGGCTAGGGTCAGCAGCAGAGCCGCGACAATCGA
>JAYRLX010000252.1:0-5740 GCA_041905125.1 Caulobacter sp.
CGAGCGCGACCCCGTCCAATCGCCGGCAAATATCACCGGCGAGCCGCGCCTCGGCGGCCGTCCAGGGCCCACGGCGCCCGCTGAATTCGGCGCGCTCCACGAAGAGCTGGACAGCGGCGTACGCCAGCTGCCCCTCAAGCGAGGGCGAGACATCGGCCGGCGGAAAGGCCAGCGGCTCCAGCAAGTGGATGGTCTCGGCGTCCACGCGGAGCGCCTCGCGGCTTGTCGCCAGGATGCGATAGGCGTCGAGCCTGCGGGTCAAACGCTCGCAGATCGCCGCGACCGCTTCGACGATATGCTCGCAACCGTCCAGGACCAGCAGCGGCTTGCGGCTGGCCAGGCAGTTGACGACGGCGTCCTCCAGCTCGCGGCCGGGCCCATCGAGACCCAGGCCGGCCGCCAGCGCCTTGATCAGCCCGTCCTCGTCGGTCACCGCGCTGAGATCTACGAAGGCGGCGTCGATACCCGACCTCGCCTTCAAAGCCTGGGCCACCAGCGCGGCCACGGTTGTCTTGCCAAGACCGCCCGCGCCGACCAGCGTGACCAGAGCACGATCGGTCATCGCCAGAACGAGCCGATCGACCACCCCCTCGCGGCCAATCACCCGGGCGGCGGGCAAGGGTAGCGACGCGGCGGGCTCGCGCGGCCTCGCACCGTTCGAGGCGCCCGCCGCCGTTGGCGGGTCGCTGTCCAACCGTCGAATGGGGGCCACGAAACAATAGCCGCGACCGACGACGTTTTCGATGTACCGCGCGCCTTCATCACCCTCGCCGAGGACCTTGCGAAGGCTCGAGACCGCCACCCGCAAGTTGGACTCCTCGACTGTAAGTCCCGCCCAGGCGCGCTCGACCAATTGCCGATGCGTCAGGACGCTGCCCTGGTGCGCGACCAGGGCGATCAGGATGTCGAGCGCGCGCGCGCCCACGGCGACGGGAACGCCTTGGCGCGTGAGCAAGCGCTGCTCGGGCGCGAGCACGAAGGGGCCGAACGCGACCTCGCGCTCGGTAAGGGCCTGGCCTTCGCCGATGACGCGCACATCCCCCAAAGCGACCGCTTCCCCTCCCAAAAGGCCACGCTCGCAAAGCGTCAGGCGCACGCAGCGCGCGGCGCCGCCGATATGATGCGAGGCTGCCACAGTCAGGATTTGGCGCCTTGTCTGCAAGCGCGATCTTTCAAATCCTCGCCCCGTGTTCCCGAGGCCGAGGACGGCGAAGACGGCATCTGCAAACGCCCGAAAATCACGCCGGCTTCTCCGCGCGCGATCACCGCCGCAAGATCCGCCCAGGTCTCGGGCGACCGCGCCCGATAGGGACGCACGCGGGGCGGGACTGGCGGTCTCACGACAGGCTGTCCTGCCGGGGCGCCTGGTGTTCGCGCCGCCATGCCGACGGCGGGCGACCATAGTGCTTGCGGAAGGCCCGCGTGAGGTGAGCCTGGTCGCAGAAGCCGCAAGCATAGGCGACCTGAGCAAGGCCCTCGGCGCTCTCGAGCATCATCAGCCTGGCGCGTTCCAGCCGTTGCCGCATCACAAACTCCGAAGGCGTGAGGCCGAAGGTGATGTTGAAGCAACGACCAAGCTGGCTTGTGCTGATGCGGATCACGTCCGCCAGCTCCGCGACATGGATGGGGCGTTCGATATTGGCGTCGATGAACTCGGCCAGTCGTCGCATCCGCCAGCCGGTCAGGCGCGCGCCCTTGGCGCGAGGGGTAGTCGGATCGGTGTCGCAAGCCGTTTCCAGCTCGCGATCCATCAGGCGATGGGCTTGGCCGAGATAGGTGCGAGCCGCATGGCGATCGCGGTCCAGAAGCTTGAGGGCGTCGTCAATCAGAGCCCGGACCTGGTCGCCACTGGGGGCGGGCCACGCGGGCTGGTCGATCAAGGCGATGGCGAGCATGTGAACCTCCTGGATTGATGACAGGAGCATGCGCCGTGGTCGCCGCCGTGGCGTGTAAAGCGGTGTGACCCGGCGTGAGGCCGTGCGATGGCCAAATTCCGTCTCGGAGCTTGGGTTCCAGCGGTCGACCCGTCTTGGCTTCACGAGGTTTCACACCGCCTGACTCGCTGTGAAGTGTGGAGCGTGCGCAGGTCGTGGGACCGCGGCGCGAAGCGCGTCGCGCCCCGCAAAGACAAGGAAAGACCTCCCATGCGTCCCCCGTTACCCCCGTTCACCTTCGACACCGCGCGGCTGAAGGTTCAGGCGGCCGAAGATGGCTGGAACAGCCGTGATCCGCACGCCGTGGCTCAGGCCTACACGACCGACAGCGTGTGGAGGAACCGAAGCGACTTCGTCACCGGCCGCGAGGCCATCATTGCGTTCCTGACCCGCAAGTGGGCCAAGGAGCAGGAATACCGCCTGATCAAGGAGCTCTGGGCTTACACGGAAAACCGTATCGCGGTCCGCTTCGCCTATGAATGGCGGGACGCGGACGGAGCCTGGTTTCGGTCCTACGGAAACGAGAACTGGCAGTTCAACGCCGAAGGCCTGATGGAATGGCGCCTGGCCAGCATCAACGACCTGCCGATCAGCGACGCCGAGCGTCTGTTCTTCTGGCCGCTCGGTCCGCGACCGTCCGACCACCCTTCCCTTTCCGCGCTTGGATTGTAGCGACCGCGCGGCGGGTCCGCTCAGCCGCCTCGCCGCCTGCCGTTCGAAAGCCACAAGGAGGCCCTGATGGCCATGCTCGACTGGAACGACTATCGCGGCCAACTCCTCGAAGGGGTTGGCGAACTTGGCAAGCTGTCTCCGGATAGCGTGCGGGGCTACGCCGCGCTCAGCGCGGCCGGCGGCAAGACCGGCCATCTGTCCGCCAAGACGCGCGAGTTGATCGCGCTCGCCGCCGCGGTGAGTCTGCGATGCGACGGCTGCATCACCGTCCATGTCGACGCCGCGCATAAGCTGGGCGCGACCCGCGAGGAAATCGCCGAGGCGCTCGGGGTCGCCATCGCGATCAACGCCGGCGCTGCTTTGGTCTATTCGACCCGCACGCTGGACGCGCTCGGCGCCCTGCGGCCGGAATAGCCGGCGCCATCGGACGCTGGTCGATGCCGAACGGTGTCGACCAGACCCCGACGCCGGCTCTAATCGGCGGCTGACCCGAAAGCGGATTTGGCCCCAAGCGCCCGCTGCTCCCGCCGCCAGCGTCCGGGCGGCGCGCCGTAGACCTTGCAGAAGGTCCGACTGAGATGCGCCTGATCGCACAGCCCGCACGCCTGCGCGACCACGGCCAGCGGGTCGTCGGTTTCAAGCATCAGCCGCCGCGCCAACGCCAGGCGGCGATGCATGATGAAGTCGGCCGGAGAAAGCCCGAACGTCGACTTCAGCGCCCGGTTCAGCTGGCTTGTGCTCATCTTCGCCGCGCCCGCCAGTTCGGCGGTGTAGATCACCCTGCCGATATTGGCGTCGACGAAATCGATGACCTGTCGGGCCCGCCAAGCGCTGAGACCGGCGCTCGCGCGCGAGCTAAGCTCCGCCTCGGCCGGCGCCGGCTCAGCCAGGGCTCGAGCTCGCAGGATGCGGGCCTTGGCCGCCGTCCTGTCGCTGTCGAACAGATCCAGAGCCTCGTCCAGAAGGTCGACGATCGCCCTCGTCGGCGGTGGGCTGAGCAAGGATGTCGGCGCGCTCATGGGGCGGTCGCCAGAGCTTGGCCGCCACCGGCGCCGATTTCACAGGCGACAACACAGCACAACACGCGCGATGCGCCTGGCCAGCCTAACGTCCTCCCAGAAGGCGAAACCGTTCGCCTGTTCCACTGGAGGCTCACGCCATGAAGACCTGGTTCATCACGGGGGCCGCGCGCGGCCTCGGGGCTCGCATCGCGGAAGCCGCGCTGGAGGCGGGCGATCGCGTCGTGGCCGCGGCGCGGAACCCCGCCGCCGTCACGGAGCGGTTCGGGCGCGCCGACAACCTGCTGGCCACCGCGCTGGACGTCACGCAGCCGGCCCAGGTCAAGGCCGCGGTCCAGGCGGCGACCGACCGCTTCGGCGCGATCGATGTTCTGGTCAACAACGCCGGATACGGGCTGCTCGGCGCCGTCGAGGAGGCCAGCGCCGAGGACGTGCAGCGAGTCTTCGCCGTCAATGTCTTCGGCCTCTTGACCGTCACGCGCGAGGTCTTGCCAATCATGCGCGCGCGCCGGGCGGGCCACATCATCAACATGTCTTCGATCGGCGGCTACCGCGGGGCGGCCGGCTTCGGGGTCTACTGCGCGACGAAGTTCGCGGTCGAAGGCCTGACGGAGGCCCTGCACGCCGAGCTGGCGCCGCTGGGCGTTCACGTCTCGGCCGTGGAGCCCGGCTACTTCCGGACCGAATTTCTCGACGCCGCGTCCTTGCAGACCAGCCAGCCCGAGATCAGCGACTATGCGAACACGGCGGGCTTGGTGCGCCGCCGCGTGGTCGAACTGAACAAACAGCAGCCGGGTGATCCCGCCAAGCTGGCCGACGCGGTTCTCCGCCTGACGCGAAGCGACGAGCCGCCCGTCCGCCTGCCTCTCGGCGCCGATACGGTGGCCGCGATCGTCGCAAAGCATGCTCGCGACGCCGAGATCCTGGCGAAATGGGGCGACGTGGCGACCGCCTCGGGCTTTCCAACGCCGCAGCCATGACTCGCGCAGGCGTAGCCGGGACCTCGCGGTCCCGGCCGTTGCGGCCCTGTCAGGCTTCGTGGGCGACATCGATGACCACCTTGCCGCCGCCGGCTGCGAGCGCCCCGTACGCTTCGGCCAGGGCGTCCAGGCCAAAGCGTCCGGCCTGAAGGCGTGGTTTCAGGCCCTGTTCGGCAAGGCCGGCGACCTCGGTCAGGATCTCGCCGAAGTGCGCGCGTCCCTCCCCGCTCAACAAGGGCTGCAGGGTGAACACGCCCGAATAGGTCGCTTGCTTGAACGACAGCGGCGCGAGGGCGTGGACGCCCCAGCCCAGGCAACTGACGACATGGCCAAATCGTTTGACGGCTTGGAACGAGGCGTCGAGCAGCGCTCCGCCGCCGGTGTCGTAGACGACGTCGAACCCGGCGCCGTTGGCGTGCTCCTCGACATAGTCGGCGACGGGTCGCTTTCCATCGATCGCGATCGCGCCAAGCGCGGTCAGATAGTCGAGATCCTCCTGGCCCAGCGCCGTGGCGTAGACCCGCGCGCCTTTCGCCAACGCGATCTGCACCGCCAGGTGCCCGACACCGCCGGCTCCGCCCTGGACCAGAACGCTCTGACCGGCCTCCACCCGCGCGCGATCCACGAGGCCTTCCCACGCGGTGATCGCGACCAGAGGCAGGGCCGCGGCGTCGCGCGCCTCGAGCCCCGTGGGGCGCCGGGCCAGCAGCCGAGCATCGACCGCGACATATTGGGCTTGGGCGCCCTGGAGGCCGCCGACGCCGCCGATCAGGCCATAGACCGCCTCGCCGGGCGCGAAGCCCTCGACGCCGGCTCCGACGGCGACCACCTCGCCAGCAAGGTCCAGTCCAAGGATCGCCGGCAGCGGGTGGCGGGCGTGAGCGGCCTGCTCGGCGCGGATCTTCAGGTCCAGCGGATTGAGTCCGCTGGCCTCGACACGGACGAGAACCTCGCCGGGGCCCGGTTCTGGGCGTCGGACCTGGTTCAGATGGAATGGACCATCGCGGGTTGTGACAACAGCGGCGGTCATGGTGTGAGGCAGGGTCATCGTATCAGCTCTGCGGTTTGAGACCCCGACATTCACTCAAACACACTTGATGGCTAATAGACGATTTGGCACACCAATCATTCAATT
>JAYRLX010000253.1:0-5718 GCA_041905125.1 Caulobacter sp.
GTATTCGACCGACAGGGCGACGTTGCCGCGGTCATCGGCGAAGTTCTTGCCAGCCGTGCCGCTGACGAACCAGGCGTTGCCGTCGCCGCGGCTGCTGATGCCGTCCTGGGCGCGCAGCTGCAGGCCGTCGAAGTTGCGCTTCAGCACGAAGTTGACGACGCCGCCGATGGCGTCCGAGCCATAGATGGCCGAGTTGCCGCCGGTCACGACGTCGATCCGGTCGATCAGGTCGGTCGGGATGGTGTTGGTGTCGACCTCGTTGGAGCCTTCCGACGACGACACGTGACGGCGGCCGTTCAGCAGCACCAGGGTCCGGGTGGTGCCCAGGCCGCGCAGGTCGAGGAAGTTCAGGCCGGCGGTGCCGATGAAGCGGGTCGAGTTCGACGACGAGAAGGTCGAACGGATCGAGGGCAGCTCGTTCAGGATATCGCCGACCGACACGATGCCGGTGTTCTGGACCTGGGCGGCGGTGACGCTCGTCACCGGCACGTTCGACTGCAGGTTCGGCGTGCGGATGCGCGAACCGGTGACGACGACCTGCTCGACGGTCGCGGAGTCCTGAGCCGGCGCCTGACCGGTGGCCTGAGCGGCCGCGGCCGTGGCCAGCGCGCACGCCAAGGCGGCGCCGCTGGAGAACAAGATATGACGATAAGACATGTCCAACCCTCACCCATAACGGGAGTTTACTTTGGGGCGGACCATAAAGGAGAGAATCCGGGCGCCAAGCTTGACTGTTTCACAAATTTGAAACGTGGCAAAAGACCCACACTTTTTGATATCAGCGTTTTCTCACCAAACTAAAACCAGCGTTTTCTGAAAGATTGCCTGACGTGATGAAAAGATAGGCGCTGGAACTCTTTAGCTAGGCGCCGCTTGCCCGTTGGGCAGGCTAAGGGATGAGGCGGCGAGCGCACGCTAGCCTGGGTCATCAGGCCTCACGCGCTTCAGGAGATGGACGAGCCGCTAGCGCGACGGGTCGCGGCTCTGGTTCTGGCTGGTGTAGGCGTCCTGGCTGGGGTTCGAGCCGCGCGGGTCGTCGCCCCGCGCGCGGCGCTCGGCTTCCTGCCGCGTCGTGCCAGGATTGTCGGGCTGGGTCGCCGGCCCCCGCCCCATGGCCGAGCGGGCCAGATGCGACAAGCCCAGGGCGGCCAGGGCCAGCACGACCAGCAGGACCACGATGACAACGACATTGGTCGGCCGCATCCGGCGGCGGTCCGGCGCGCCGCGCTCGGCGTGTTGCTGGGTCATGTCGATCCTCCTGCGAATGGAGGATTAGGCGCGGGCGGTCGCGCCGGTTTCGCCGCCTGTCTTTTGAGGCCTTAGGAGACCATGTCGGCCAACCGCCCGCGGATCAGCGCCTCGGCCTCGGAGACGATCCGGTCGACCAGCTCGCGCACGGTCGGCACGTCGTGGATCAGGCCCTGGACCATGCCGGCGGTCCAGACGCCGTGATCGACGTCGCCGCTCTCGAGCCCTTCCCGCCCCCGCGCGCCCTTCACCAGGTCCGCGACGTCCTCGAACTTGGCGCCGCCGGCCCGCTCGATGGCGACGACCTGCTGGCTGATGGCGTTGCGGGCGACGCGGGCGGTGTTGTGCAGCGTGCGGAAGATCAGGTCCGTGGCGCGCTCGTCGTTCTCGACCATGGCCCGCTTGAAGTTCTCGTGGATCGGCGCCTCGACGGTCGCGCAGAAGCGGGTGCCCATGTTGACCCCGTCGGCGCCGAGCGCCAGGGCCGCGACCAGGCCGCGCGCGTCGCCGAAGCCGCCCGAGGCGATCATCGGGATCTTCACCTTGTCGGCCGCCACCGGGATCAGGATCAGGCCCGGGATGTCGTCCTCGCCCGGGTGGCCGGCGCATTCGAAGCCGTCGATCGAGATGGCGTCGACGCCCATCCGCTCGGCCGACAGGGCGTGGCGAACAGCGGTGCACTTGTGGATCACCTTCACGCCGTGGGCCTTGAAGTGGTCGACGTGCTCCTGCGGCTTGTAGCCGGCGGTCTCGACGATCTTGATCCCGCTCTCGATGATCGCCGCGCGGTATTCGGCGTAGGGCGGCGGGGTCATGGCCGGCAGGATGGTCAGGTTCACCCCGAACGGCTTGTCGGTCATCTCGCGGGTGCGGGCGATCTCCTTCGCCAGCGCCTCGGGCGTCGGCTGGGTCAGCGCGGTCAGGAAGCCCAGAGCCCCGGCGTTGGCTACGGCCCCGACCAGCTCGGCCTTGCCGACCCACTGCATGCCGCCCTGGGCGATCGGGTGCTCGACGCCGAACAGCTCGGTGAAACGGGTCTTGATCGCCATGGCGCGCGGCCTCCCTCGGGTTTGAGGGGACTATGACGCGGCGTCCGTTAGGTCAGGCAAGAGCCTCAGCGCAGCCGGCGATACCCCTCCAGCGCGTCGGCCCGGCGGGCGGTGTGGTCCAGCATGCAGGCGTTGGCCTCGATGCGGGCCAGGCTGCCCCAGTCGGGATCGTAGACGCTGGCGCAGTCGGCGTCGCGATAGGCGATCCACGCGCGCTGGGCCTTCTTCAGCGCCGTCTTCTGGCGCGGCAGGTCCAGACGTTTCATCGCGTCCTGGTAGGCGCGGTTCAGGCGGGCGTCCTGCAGCTTCAGCTCGGCGCCGGCGCACTCGATCATGCCGATCGTGCTCTGGCCCTCGGGCGAGGCCAGGCAACGGTCGTAGGCGGGAGAGTATTTGGGCTCGGCATGAGCGGCCGGAGCCAGCAGCAGGGTCGCGGCGGCGATAAGCCGGATCATTGGGAGACTCCATTAGACGGGGCGCTTCGCCGTCGTCCGTCTAATGCCCTAAGAAGCCCAGGCGGTTCCAGAAATTGGCTTCACCGGCCGCCCGAAAACCGGCGCCACCCCGAGAAGACCAGAGCGCCAACGCCGATGAGGACGGCGGCGGGAAGCACGAGCCAGCCTGCATTGGCCAAGCCGCCTTCGAGTCCCGCGCCGAGCCAGTCTTGATGCGCGCGCCGCCCCTTGCCGATCTCGCCTCCGAGAAGCGGATCGTGCGAGTCGAGCGGCCCGCGCACTACTGCAGGCCCGCGCGGCCGATCGCGTAGAAGCGGTCGGAGCGCTGCTTGCGCAGCTGCTCGGCGCTCATGTGCGCCATGGCCTTCAGCTCCTCCTCGACCGCGTCGCCGACCGCCTGGATCGCGACTTCGGTGTTGGAGTGGGCGCCGCCGGCCGGCTCGTCGACAATGCGGTCGACGATGCCCAGCTTGATCAGGTCCTGGGCGGTGATGCGCATGTTGGTCGCCGCGTCCTTGGCCCGGGCGCCGTCGCGCCACAGGATCGACGCCGCGCCTTCCGGCGAGATCACCGAATAGATCGAGTGCTCAAGGATCAGCACGCGGTTGGCGCCGGCCAGGGCGATGGCCCCGCCCGAACCGCCTTCGCCCACGATCGTGGCGACCATCGGCGTGCCCAGGGTCAGGCAGCGCTCGGTCGAGCGAGCGATGGCCTCGGCCTGGCCCCGCTCCTCGGCGCCGAGGCCCGGATAGGCGCCCGCCGTGTCGACGAAGGTGATGACCGGCAGGCTGAAGCGCTCGGCCATGTCCATCAGGCGGACGGCCTTGCGGTAGCCTTCGGGGCGGGCCATGCCGAAGTTGTGCTTCAGGCGGGTGGTGGTGTCGTGGCCCTTCTCGTGGCCCATGACCACGACCGGCTGGCCGCGGAAGCGGCCAAGGCCGCCGACGATGGCCTGATCGTCGGCGAACTTGCGGTCGCCGCGCAGCTCGACGAACTCGTCGATCAGGCCCGCGACATAATCGCGCAGGTGGGGCCGCTGCGGGTGCCGCGCGACCATGGTCTTCTGCCAGGCGTCGAGGTTGGCGTAGGCCTCCTTGCGGAGTTCCTGGGCCCGGTCACGCAGGGCCTGGATTTCGAGGTCGAACGCGCCTGGGCCAGCGGTCTCGGAGAGCTTGGACAGCTCTTCGATCTTGCTTTCCAGGTCAGCGATCGGGCGCTCGAAATCGAGATAATGGGCGGCCATGGACTCTCAAACGTCGCCGTGAATGAAAGGGTGCGAACCTAGTGTCGGAATCCTCCGAGGGAAAGAGGCGAGATTCCGTCGGGGAACCGCCCCGAATCCGCCGGGTTTTATCCACAGCATCGATCAACAGGTGAGTCTCGATTCAGGACTCTCTTGATCTGGTGAATCGCGACATAGAGTCCTATGTTGTTTTGTAGCGGGGCGCGAAGCCGGCCCGCGCCCACCGCGGCCCCCGCCATCGAATATGCGCGGTCCCGCCTGATGAGAGCGCACAGTTCCCATGCAGGTGTTCACCTTCTTCTGTGTCGAGTCGGACGGCTCGGTTCCCCGTTTCGACGTCACGCCCTGCGCCGACGATCACGCCGCCCGCGTCCGCGCCTTCGAGCTGCTGGACATGCACCGCCGCTGCGACTTCGTGGAAGTGTGGCGCGGCTCGCAACGCGCCTTCGACGTCTCGGGTCAGCAGCAGGCGGCGGCCTAATTCACCGAATGATGAATTATTGCGCCGCTCGCTGAACGGCGATAGGCTTCGCTTCCGGATGGGGCCTCTTCCCGCGCCCCGCTTCCGGAAGGCCGCTCCATGGACGCTCTCGTCCGCTCCGCGCCGCTGATCCCCCCAGCCCCCAAGGTCCACCCCCGTCCGCTCGGCGGCTCGTTTCTGGGCGAGTTGCGCATCGCCTGGGAGATGAGCCGAAACCTGGTCGGCGCCTGGACAGAGCGAGACTTCGACGACCTCGTCACCCCCTTCATCTTCATGGGCCAGCCGGGAACGGTGGTGAGCGACCCGGCCGCCGTACGCCGGATCCTGAGCTCCCCGAACTATATCCGCCCGCGAAAGACCGCCCGATCCGTGCGGCCGATCGCCGGCGACGGCCTGCTGTTGACCCAGGGCGAAACCTGGCGTCGTCAGCGCAAGAGCCTGGCGCCGGTGTTCACGCCGATGGCCGTCGAGGGCCTGCTGCCTCACTTCATCGCCGCCGGCGCGAGCTTGACCGAGGCCCTGACAGGCCGCGACCGGGCCGATCTCTCCGAAGCCTTCCATCACGCCACGCTTGACGCGGTGCTCAGCGCCCTCTTCTCGCGCAGAGCCGACACCGAGGGCGCGCAGCTCGCCCGCCTGGTCCGCCGCTACATGGAAGGGCCCGCGCATTTCAACCTGATGGATTTCGTCAGTCGCGGGGCCGACGACCTGACGCTTCTCGATTTCCAACGGCGACGGCAAGGCGCGGCCTGGTTCAACGCGGTGGATCATTTGATCGCCGAGCGCCGGACCCATCCCCACGCCGAGGCGCGCGACCTTCTGGACCGTCTGCTGGCGGCGCGTGACGAAGACGGCGCGCCATTGTCCAATCACGAGATCCGCGACCAGTGCGGAACCATGCTGGTGGCGGGCTTCGAGACCACCTCGCGCCTGCTGTTCTGGGCGACCTACCTGCTGGCCCTCGATCCCGCCACCCAGGACAGGCTGCGCGCCGAAGTTCTGGCCGCGCCAGCCGGAAGCATGAGGACGCTGGACGACCTGCAGGCCTGGCCGCTGATGCGCGCGATGCTGTTCGAGACCTTGCGCCTCTATCCCACCGCGCCGTTTCTAGCGCGAGAAGCGATCGCGCCCGATACGGTGCTGGGCCAAGACGTCATTCCGGGCCAGATCGTCACCATCAGCCCCTGGCTGATCCACCGGCATCGCAAGCTGTGGGACGCCCCGACCGCCTTCCTGCCCGAG
>JAYRLX010000254.1:0-1866 GCA_041905125.1 Caulobacter sp.
CTGGAAAAGCACTTCGTCGTGCTGGACGTCGAGGAGCGCAAGCAGCGCATTCTCGAGGGCTGCAAGACCCTGTGCTTCGCGCGTCACCTGGAGCTGGTCGAAGACCAGGGCCTGCTTGACGAAGTCGCGGGCCTGGCCGAATGGCCGACGCCGGTGCTGGGCGACATGGACCCGTCGTTCCTGGACCTGCCGCCCGAGGTGATCCGCACCTCGATGCGCACGCACCAGAAGTACTTCGCGGTCAAGAAGCCGGGCGAGCCCGGCCTGGCCCCGCACTTCATCACCATCGCCAACATCCAGGCCAAGGACGGCGGAGCCGTGATCGCCGCCGGCAACGCCAAGGTGCTGTCGGCCCGCCTGTCCGACGCCCGCTTCTTCTGGGACGAGGATCGCAAGGCCGGCTTTGAACCCTGGCTTGAAAAGCTGAACGGCGTGACCTTCCACGCCAAGCTCGGCACCATGGCCCAGCGCGTCGAGCGCATCGTCGCCCTGGCCGGCGAGATCGCCCCGCTGGTCGGCGCCGATGTCGCCAAGGCCAAGGGAGCCGCGCGCCTGGCCAAGGCCGATTTGGCCTCCGGCATGGTCGGCGAGTTCCCGGAGCTGCAGGGCCTGATGGGCGGCTACTACGCCCGCGAGGCCGGCCTCGACCCCGAGATCGCCGCCGCGATCCAGGACCACTACAAGCCGCAAGGCCCGTCCGACGCCGTGCCGACCGCGCCGCTGGCGATCGCCGTGGCGCTGGCCGACAAGCTGGACACCCTGGTCGGCTTCTTCGCCATCGACGAGAAGCCGACGGGCTCGAAGGACCCCTATGCGCTGCGTCGCGCGGCGCTGGGCGTGATCCGGATTATCCTTGAAAACAAGCTGCAAGTTTCTCTCGTTGATGTCCTGGAAGTTCAGCGAGAGCGAGTTGAGAAGGCTAACTTCGATCGCGCGCTGAACGCAGAAGCTATTGCAGCCGCTGAGGCCCGGGAACGGTTCGGTCTGGAGAAGCCAATCACTGTTGGTGGCGCTCGCGGCACCATGATGATTGTCGTCGGAGGGAAAAAGGTCAGCACTATCATTGCCGACCTAATCTCCTTCTTCGCCGACCGCCTGAAGGTCACCCTCCGCGACCAGGGCAAGCGTCACGACCTCGTCGATGCGGTGTTCGCCCTGGGCGACGACGACCTGGCGCGGATCGTCGCGCGGGTCGAGGCCCTGGACGGCTTCCTGAAGACCGACGACGGCAAGAACCTGCTGGCTGGCTACAAGCGCGCTTCCAACATCCTCAAGGCCGAGGAGAAGAAGGGCCCGCTGCCGACCGGCGAGATGCAGGCGCCGACCGCCGACAGCGACGCCGAGGTGGGCCTCTACAACGCCCTGCGCCTGCTCGATAAGCCGCTGAAGGAAGCGCTGGCGATGGAAGACTTCACCGGCGCCATGACCCAGCTGGCCGAGCTGCGCGGTCCGGTGGACGCCTATCTGGACGGCGTCTTCGTCAACGAGCCGGAGCACCGCGACAACCGCCTCAAGACCCTGGCCGCCGTGCGCGACGCCATGGGCCAGGTGGCGGACTTTGGTCTGATCGCGGGGTAGTGCGCTCTCGCCCCGTTCCGAAGCCTGTTTCGCCCTCCCGCGTTCCGCACGGGAGGGCGATTGCTTTTTAAGGCCTCAACGACGCCGCGTAGACCGCCAGGTCGCGGATCTGCTCATCGCTCAGGCCGTTCGCCGGCCCCTGCATCTGGCTCACCGACGGCCCGCTGCGGGCGCCGGTCTTGATGTCCAGCAGCTGCCGCGCCAGGTAGGCGGCCGAGCGACCGGCCAGGGGCGGGGCGATCGGCGAGCCCTTCAGGCCAGGACCGTGGCACGCCGCGCAAGGCTGGC
>JAYRLX010000254.1:1876-5717 GCA_041905125.1 Caulobacter sp.
GTTGGGACCGGCGGACTTGGCCAGGGCCTCGCCCTGGGCCGTCGCGCCGATGGGGGCATGGACCACGATCACCGCGTTCGGATCGGCCAGAAGCATGCGCGGCCAGTTCTCGGCGACCTCGATCACCTGTCCGTTCAGCGGTTGGTCCGGCTTTCCGGGGTCGAGGTCCAGCCAGCCGTAGTAGTTCGGCTTGGTCGCCGGCGCGGTGGTTCCCTCCACCACGCGAACGCGCGGCTTGTAGGGCAGGGCGGCGTAATAGGCGGCGGCCGCCGCCAGCTCCTCGTCGGTGACGGTCTTGGCGACCTTGATCATGTCCTGGTTCGTCGGCCAGTTGGCCTTCCACGACGCCCGCCGGCCTTCGCGGAATTCTAGGACCTGCTGGACGATGTAGTCCTTGGAGAGCCCCGCCAGGTTCGGCGTGCCCAGCGAGCCGCCGCCGCCGATCTGGTGGCACTCGGCGCAGGCCATCAGGCCCTTGCGTCCCTGGGCGACCACTTCGGGCGCTGGCGGATGGCTGTCGGGGAACCAGTCAGGCGGACCGGCGCCCTTGTTCAGCGCCTCGCCGGTGTAAGTGACCGCGCTGCCGGGGATCTGTTGAAGGCCGGCCGGATAGGGCGGCAGATTGCTCTTGGCGCCCTGCGGGTAGGCCCAGCCGAGCAGAGCGCCCGGGGCGGCCGTCGGCTTGGGCTGGCAGGCGGCCAGGCACAACACGGCGCCGCCCAGGATCATCATCGACGACACCGCGCCCAAACGCATTTCAAAGCCCCCGACATGACGAGCGGCTAAGACGCGCTCCGGCGCCGGCCCTCAAGCCTGAGAGATTTGAGGGCGGCGGCGCGAAGCCCTACCGAACGGTTGTTCGCGGGGCAAGCCTCAGGCGGCTGCGGCGTCGAATTCGGCCTTCCAGTCGGCGAACTGCGCGCGATCGTCCTGGTCCCACGGGTGGAAGCCGGGGCGGTACCAGGCGAAATAGGTCTTGGCGCCGCGGCTGAAGATCCCCGGCTCGCGCCAGACGTAGCGCTTCACCGCCTTCAGCGCCGCTTCGGGCGTATAGCCGTCCGTCTCCAGCAGCCGCGCGGCGTAGCGGGTGATGTTGCGGGTGAACATGTAGGTCACCAGCGCCATGGCCCGGCAGCGGACGTAGTAGCGCTTCAGCGGCGACCAATCCTTGGTGACTTCCAGGAAGACGTCATAGGCGACCGCCTTGTGTTCGGTCTCCTCCATGGCGTGCCAGCGCCACAGCTTCTCGATCTCGGGATCGGTCGTGGCGAAGAGGTCGCGGTGACGCGCGTGCATCTCGGCCATCATCGCCGTGAAGTGCTCGAGCGCGATCGTGGAGATCAGCATGGCCATCGGGCCGCGATCGCGGGCCATCTTCACGCGACCGCGGATCGTCTCCTCGATCTCGGCGACGGGATAGCGGTCGCGGTCGATCAGGCTGTTCAGCTGGTGGTGCTCGCGCGAGTGGATCGCCTCCTGGGCGATGAAGCCCTTGGCGTCCTGCGCCAGCTTGCCGCTCAGGCGGTCGCGATAGGCCTTCACCGCGTCCATGAACATCCGCTCGCCGTCGGGGAAGGTCAGGGACAGGGCGTTGAACACGGCCGTGCCGACCGGATCGCCGCCTAGCCAATGGCCTTGGCGCGCGCTGTCGAGCGCGAAACGGATGTCGCGCGGGGCGACGTCGAGATCGTCGGGGGTGTGCTTGGTCTCGGACATGGCGTTCTGGGCTCCGCCGGTTTAGGGCTTGGACATCGGCCTTGGAGCCTCAGAGTTGGTTATACTGACAAAAATGTCAATAGAAGCGCCCGCGCCCCGTCCAACCCGTGTCCGCCGCTCGCCCGAGGCGGCGCGCGAGAACATCCTGGCCGCCGCCGAGGCGATCCTGGTCGAGCAGGGGCCCCAGGCGCTGAAGCTGGCCGACGTCGCCAAGGCCGCCGGCGTCGTCCACGCCAATGTCATCCACCACTTCGGCTCGATCGCCGGGGTCGAGACGGCGCTGATGGAACGGATGATCCGCCAGCTGGCCGACAAGGTGATCACGGGTTTCAACAGCGGCGGCGCGGCGCCGGGCTTTGGGGCCCAGGCTCTGTTCGAGGCGTTCGAGACCAAGGGGGCGGCGCGTCTGGCGGCCTGGCTGGAACTGACGGGCGAGGGCCGGCGGATGACCCTGGTTCGCGAGGTCGTGGACGAGATCGTCCAGACGCGGGTCGCTCAGGAGGTCGGCTTCAACCGCGAAGCGATCGTGGACTTCATCCTGCTGAACATCATCCTAGCCGTCGGCGTCGGACTGTTCGGGCCGACGCTTTCGGAGCTGCTCGGTCGTCCTCCTGAGCGGGCCCGGGAGCTGGCGCTGGAGATGGTGCAGGGGCGGATCAGCGCCCTTGGATCGAAGGCCTAGGCGTTCGCCAGTAGCGCCGGCAGCACCTGCTCGGTCAGCAGCGGCGCCAGGCGCAGATCGCCGGGCGTCGCTGGATCGATCCAGGCGATCTCCTCGATCTCGGCGCGGGGAGCGATATCGCCTTCCACCTTGGCCAGGTAGGTCGCCGACTGGACGGTGAAGCCGGCCTCGTTGGCGGCCCGCGCGCTGAAATGGCCCAGCAGGTCGGCGGCGACCAGCCGGCAGCCCAACTCCTCCTCGAGCTCGCGGGCGAGAGTGGTCAGGTCGTCCTCGCCGACGTCGCGCTTGCCGCCGGGCTTCATGAAGGTCGCGGTCCCGCGCTTGCGGACCAGCAGCATGCGACCCGTCTCGTCGCGGATCACGGCGGTGACGATGTCGAGGACGCGGCCCATGGCGTGAGCCTTAAGCGCCCAGCTTCTCCGCCGCCCAAGGCGCGAAATAGGTGATGATCCCCGCCGCGCCGGCGCGCTTGAAGGCGGTCAGGCTTTCGAGGATCGCGCGGTCCTTGTCGATCCAGCCGTTCTGGGCGGCCGCCATGATCATCGCGTACTCGCCCGACACCTGGAAGGCGTAGGTCGGCATGCGGAACTCGTCGACGATGCGGCGGACGATGTCGAGATAAGGCATGCCCGGCTTGACCATGACCATGTCCGCGCCCTCGGCGATGTCCATGGCGACCTCGCGGATGGCTTCCTCGGTGTTGGCTGGATCCATCTGATAGGTCTTCTTGTCGCCCTGGCCGGCCGAGAGCTTGGCCGAGCCGATGGCGTCGCGATACGGGCCGTAGAAGGCCGAGGCGTACTTGGCCGCGTAGGACATGATCATCACGTCCTGGTGGTTGGCGCCTTCCAGCGCCGCGCGCAGCTTGCCGATGCGGCCGTCCATCATGTCGGACGGCGCCAGGATGTCGGCGCCGGCCTCGGCCTGCATCAGGCCCTGTTCGATCAGGCGATCGATGGTGGGGTCGTTGAGGATCTTGCCGCCTTCGACCACGCCGTCGTGGCCGTGGTCGGTGAAGGGATCCAGCGCCACGTCGCACATGATCCCGACCTCGGGGGCGGCGTCCTTCATGGCCTTCACGGCGCGCGGAATGACGCCGTTCGGATCGGCGGCGATCGAGCCCGCCGCGTCCTTTCGCGCCCCGTCGATGTGCGGGAAGATGGCGATGGCCGGGATGCCGAGGTCGCGGGCGCGGACGGCGGCCTTGGCGGCTTCCTTGACCGACAGGCGCTCGACGCCCGGCATCGAGGCCACGGGGATGGTCCCTTCGCCCTCGTGAACCACCATCGACCAGATCAGGTCGGACGGCCGCGTCTCGGTTTCGCGGACGAGGCGGCGGACCCAGTCGGCCTGGCGCACGCGGCGCAGGCGGGTGTGCGGGTAGGGGGCGAGCGGGGGCGTGGTCATGCCGTTGATTTGGACCGCGCCGCTCGTCGAGGCAAG
>JAYRLX010000255.1:0-5712 GCA_041905125.1 Caulobacter sp.
CGAGACGGGTGTCGGCAACCTGGTTGACGCCGACCTCGCCAAGGAAAGCGCGCGCCTTCAGGCCTTGCAGGTCAAGCAGCAGCTGGGCGCCCAGGCGCTGTCGATCGCCAACGGCGCGCCGCAGATCATCCTGTCCCTCTTCAAGGGGCAGTAACCCTAGGTGTCGTCGCCGCGCCGGGGTAAGCTTGGCGCGTGCGAGACGGGGAATCGGCGGCGAGTATGATCGAGTTGCGCGACTTGCGGGACGAGGACGAGGCGGTCCTTTTTCAGTGGCGCTCGGAGCCCGAGGTCGACCGCTGGATGTCCGACGCCGACCTGCCCAGTCACGAAGCGCACGCCGCCTGGTTCCAGGCCCTGCGCTCCGACCCCGACATGCGCGGCTGGATGATCACCCGCGCTGGCGCGCCCATGGGGTTGCTGACCCTGACCGGGCTGACCAGTCACCACCGCCGCGCCAGCTGGAACTGGTTCTTAGGCTCGGCCGAAGCGCGGGGCAGGGGTGTCGGCCGCGCCGCCCAAGTCCTGGGCCTTGACCGGGCGTTTGGTGAGCTTGGCCTTCACAAGGTGTTCGCCGAGGTCATGGCCGACAACGACGCGGCGCTGAAGGCGCAGTCGGCGGCGGGCTTCCGGCGTGAAGGCTATCTGCGCGGCCATGTGCTGAAGGACGGCCAGCTGCGGGATGTCGTTCTGCTTGGCATCCTGGCTTCTGAATGGGCTGAACTGCGCGAGAGCGCGCGCCGGGCCCTGTCGGAGGCGCATCTTATCGCTGCTTAACCTCGACTCTTGAGGGCGGGTTAACGGCGAATGGGCGAATGTATCAGCGGGGGACTCTGAGTCCTCGTCAGGACAAGCCGTGATCACGTTCGATACCAGCACGCTGCTCAGCTACTATCAGGCCCGCAACGGCCTGACGGGTGCTGCTGCGTCTGGAACGGCGGCGACGGCGACCTCAGGCGGCAAGTCCAAGGCGGTCGTGCCCAACGCGCCCTGGCTGGGCGGCCAGACGCCGCCCGCCAGCGAGCTGGTGCGCTCCGCCCTCAATGGTCGCAAGTTCGTCGACGAGGCCGCGAACACCACATCGCTGAAGGGGGCCAGTCCGGACTACGCCAAGCTGTTCGCCACCTATCAGGCGCTCAACACCTTGTCGGCGATCGCGACCCGCGCGGGTGAAAAGCGGGTGCCTGACAGCGAGATCACGCGCCTGCAGACCGCCATGACCCGGGGGCTGTCCGAAATCAGCGGTTACGTCCAGGGGCTGTCGCTGGACCAGCTGCGCCTGACCACGGGCGCGGTCATGACCAGCGACAAGGCCAAGGTCGGCGTTCCGAAGGCCAACTACACCTACACCACCGACACGATCTATTCCGGTCAGGTCGACGATCCGGTGCCGAAGTTCCAGGGGAACGTGTCGTTCGACGTTTCGGTGAAGGCGTTCGGCGTCACCAAGACCGTGACGATGAACCTGAACGACATGGGCTCCACGCCCAGGACCATGTCCAACGTCGTCACCTATATGAACGACCAGATGAAGGCGGCCGGGTACAACACCGCGTTCGCCGTTCAGCGCACGGCCGGGCAGGAACGAACCGTCCAGGTCAATGGCAAGCCCGTGACCTTGCCCGCGACGGGCGATGACTTCGCCCTGAAGGTCAAGGGCGACTCCGCCGAGCAGATCAGCTTCAGCGCCCCGACCACCGCGCCCGCGGTATACGTCACCACCAAGGCCGGCAATCCGGATCCCGACAAAAACGCCGCCACCGATGACGCGGTCTATGAGTCGACCCTGACGAAGTATAGCGCCGCTGGAACGGGCGGCGGCCCCGGCGCCGGCGCGCCTGGCGGCAAGGTCTTCACCGAGACTCTTCAGGGCACGATCTCCACGGTCCGCAAGTCGGTGACCGGAGCGGACGGCTCGCTCTACATGCTGGCCGACGTCGCCACCCAGGTGGACGGCAAACTCGACATCGACGGCCAGCCGATCAAGGGCGACAGCGATGTCGCCCTGCTGAAGTACGACAGCGCCGGCCATCTGCTGTTCGCCCAGAGCCTGGGCGCGACCGACAACGCCAGCGGCCTGTCCCTCGCGGTCGCCGCCGACGGCAGTATCGCCGTGGCGGGTTCCGTCAGCGGGCGCCTGCAGGGCGCGATCAACGGCCCGATCAACAACAGCGACAGCTCCACGACCACCGACAGCTTCGTCACCCGCTACGGCGCCAACGGCGACGAGCAATGGACGGTGCGTCGCGGCGGACTGCAGGCGGACGAGGCCACGGCCCTGGCCTTCGGCTCAGACGGCGTCCTTTACGTCGGCGGTCGCAGCAAGTCGGACCTGCCCGGCTCGGTCGGAACCGACCCCAGCGGCGGCTGGGACGCCTATCTCTCGGCGTTCGCCACCGACGCCAACGGCAAGCCTAAGGCGCTGTTCACCCAGAAGTTTGGCACCGCGGCCAACGACTCCGTCTCGGACATCGTCGTCAACGGCTCGCAGGTCATCGTCGGCTCGAAGGAAGACGGCAACGCGATCCTGCGCAGCTTCGACGTGACGACCAGCGTCGTGACCGAAAACGTCACCCAGCTGAACAAGTACGGCGCCTATGAGAGCGTGCCGGTCACCTACACCAAGACCGCTTCGTTGGCGGCCGGAGCGACGCGCGACCTGGGCTCGTTGAGAGGTGGCGATCTAGCGGGCCTGAAGATCGATGGCGGCCAGCTCTATGTCGGCGGCTACACGGCCAACAATCTCATGTCGATCAATGGCGCCACGACTCCGCCGTCCGGCGGCATGGACGCCTTTGTCGGCCGGATGTCGCTGGACATCGCCGATTCCAGCGCGGACGTCCTGACCTACTACGGCGGGACGGGCGACGACACGGTCACGGGCTTCGACGTCAAGAACGGAACCGCCTGGCTGGTCGGCTCGGCGGGCGCGAACCTGGACGGTCAGCCGACGGTCGGGACCGCGGACGGCTATGTCGCACAGATCAATGTCGGAAGCGGCGCGGTGGATTGGAGCCAGCGCCTGACCGGCAAGGACGGTTACGCCACGCCGACCTCGGTGGCGGTTTCCGGCGCGGGCGCCTCGGCGCTGGACCTCTTTGGCCTGCCGTCGGGCGCCATGGAGTTCAAGCAATCGGACCGCATCACGACATCCACCGCGGCGCGGGCCGGCGACACTTTCCAGATCCGCACGCGCGAGCGCGGGCCGCTGACCACGATCACCATCGAGGCCAACGACACGCTGGAGACCTTGGCCGACAAGATCAAGCGTGCGTCGGGTTTCCGCGCCAAGGTCGAGACGGTGACCAATGGCGACAATCGGGTGCTCAAGATCAGCCCCGCCTTGAACACCGCGACCATCGAGGTCGTCGCCGGCAAGGGCGGAACCGATGTCCTCACCGCCTTGGGGCTGGCGGGAGGCGTGGTTCGGGCGACGAAGACCGAAAATGGCAAGACCGTCTCGGCCGATGGCGGGGGCCAGGTCTATGGCCTGCAATTGCCGCCGGAACTTGACCTGACGACTGAGGCGGGACGGAAGAACGCCAATGTCGTCATCAGCCGCGCCATGTCGCAGATCCGCACCGCCTATCGCGAAACCTCCGACGCGGCCAAGGGGATCAGCAGCGACGACGGCAAGACCTCGGGCAAGACCGGCGGGACGGTCCCGAAATATCTCACCGACCAGGTGGCCAACTATCAGGCCGCGCTGAACCGCCTGACGGGCGGCGGGTAGGGCCCTGACCAAGCGTCCCGGCGTTCGCCGAACGCGACGGGCGGGCGTTTTCCGTGGTTGTCGCGCTTGAAAGCGTCATCGACGCGTCGTAGCCAGGGGCCATGGATTTTCTGAAAGATCGACGGATCGTCGTGCTCGGCGGCGGCGCGGCGCTGGCGCTGCTGGCGGGCCTGGGCATCGCCGCGGCGCTGCTGGCCGGCCACGACCAGAAGCAGACGGAAGCCCCGCCGGCTTCGCGCGCCGGCCTGATCGTCGAGACCGGACGCGACGACGACACCAAGCTCGACCCCGCTCGGCCGCTGCGCTGCTTTGTCGGCGGCGCGTTCGTTGGCGAGATCACCTTGGCCGAATGCGCTAAGAAGAATGGCGTGGCGACCGGCGCGCTGGATGTCGGCGTCGACGAGACGGGCGCCCTGGCCGCCGCCGATCAGGCCGGCACGGTGCTGACGCCCTTGCCGCCGACCCCGACCGTCGATGCGCCCGCCGCGGGTCAGCCGGCCAGCCCCTCGACGCCCGCCACGCCGGCGACGGCCTCGGCCAACGCGCCCCTGGCCGCCTGCTGGCGCTATGCCGGCGGCGAGTGGCGGCGCCTGCCGGGCGACATCACCTTGAACGCCTGCGCCCAGCAGCTTTTCGGCGGACGCTGCGAGAAGACCAGCGCGGTCGTCTACGGCCGATGGGGCGAGGAGACCCTGCGCCTGCTGCAAGGGCGGGTGGAGGCCTCTCCGGACAATCGCAGCTTCCACACCGTGTTTGAACAGGCGCCAAACTGCCCTAGCCCGAACGCTGGATAGGTTTATAAGTGTAATCCATGAGCAAGACCGTCCTCGCCGCCGCCGTCGTCCTCGCCGCCACGGGTTTCGCACTCGCGGGCTGCCAAAAGGAGATCAAGCCGCCGTTCGAACAGGGCGTCTGCTTCCACGTGGCGACGAACAAGGACAAGACGCTGCGCTACAACCCGGTGGCGCGCAACGTCCCGAGCATGGAGGAATGCGCCGCGACCCTGGAGGGCATGCGCATCCGGTTTGTCCGGCTGGGCCAGTCGAACAACCAGGGCATGGTCGGCGCTTACCAGGGCTCCTTCATCTTCATCGAGAAGGAAGGCATCTACCTCGGCCAAACCTATGATGGGCCGCGCTTCATGTCGCTGGTTCGCACGGGCGATGGCCGTCTGGCCGTCCCGGGCGCCATCCGCCGCGTTCCGGCCGAGTAGGCGAGGGCGCGGAGCGCTCGCGGCTTCGTCCGTCCACAGCCGTCTTTCTCGTCCACAAGAACATATTGAGAACAAAACTTGCGCGCCGTTTAACGTCTCGTTAACGTGCGCTCTCAGATTCCGGCGCATGGGTCGCCGGGCGAGAGCAAGGTCAAGCGATGGCGGGCAGCGTCAACAAGGTCATTCTGGTGGGTAATCTCGGCGCCGATCCCGAGATCCGCAGCCTGGGTTCGGGCGACCGCGTCGCCAATCTCCGCATCGCCACGTCCGAGACCTGGCGCGACCGCAACAGCGGCGAGCGCAAGGAAAAGACCGAGTGGCACCGCGTGGTCATCTTCAACGACAACCTCGTCAAGGTGGCCGAGCAGTATCTGCGCAAGGGCTCGACGGTCTACATCGAGGGCGCGCTGCAGACCCGCAAATGGACCGACAACACCGGTCAGGAAAAGTACTCGACCGAGATCGTGCTGCAGAAGTTCCGTGGCGAACTGACCATGCTGGGCGGCCGCGGCGACAGCGCCGGCGCGTCGTCGGGCGGCGGCGACGAGTACGGCGGCGGCTATTCGGGCGGCGGCTCCAGCTTCGGCGGCGGCCAGCGCAGCCAGCCCAGCGGCCCGCGCGAGAGCTTCTCGGCCGACCTGGACGACGAGATTCCGTTCTAAGGACGGTGGATGGCCGGTCATCGGCCAAAGAATGCTGATGACGGCGCCTCCACGGGGGCGAGCGGCGGGTGATCCGGAAGTGATCGCCCGCCGCTTTCGTTTGCGGG
>JAYRLX010000256.1:0-5698 GCA_041905125.1 Caulobacter sp.
GGAGGCGATGACCAGGATCGCGGCCGCGCGCGGCCCGCCTCGGAACACGGCCAGCATGGCGGGGGCGAACAGCAGGGCCTGCAAGCCGGGATCCCAGGTGAAGATCGCCACGGCGCTGACGACCACCAGGGCCGTAAGCATGGCGATCTGCCACGCCGACGCCGGGAACATCGGCTTGTGACGGCGGTCCATCAGCATGATGGTGGTCGGCATCGCCAGGAACAGTCCCAGCACGTTCGGCGGGATCCAGTCCGCCCAGCCGCTCCACATCGGCTTGCCGCGCGAGAGCGCCAGACTGACGGTCGTGATCGTGGAGAACACGACAACCAGCACCGCCGCCGCGGCGGTCAGGCGGGCCAGGCCCCACGGACTGCGCATTCGGTTGGTCAGGCCCAGCCGCTCCAGGCTCCAGGCGATGAGGACGTTCTGGATGAGGTCCTGCGGCACCACCAGCACGATGAAAGACAGGCGCACGCCGGCGATCAGCTCGATGGCGACGTGGGTGACGCCGGCCAGCGCCAGCATGGCCCATCGCGCCTTGCCCTTCAGGGTCAGCAGGCCCGCGATGATCACGGCGTTGGCCGTCCAGATCGAGGGCAGGTTGTGGGTCGCGCCAGCCAGGAACAGGCTGAACACGATGGACCCGCCGAAAGCCGCCAGCAGGCCGGCGATCCGCAGGGTCTGGTCGTCGCGCGACGGAATTCGGATGGCCGCGATCAAGATGAACTCCCCCTACCCTGGGTGGGTATCGCAGGTTGTCGTTGCGATCGGGTTTACGGTTTAGGCGCGTTCCGTCAGAGGCGCTCCAATATCCGGAACACGAATGCGTGGTCGTCGCCGTCGCCGGCGGCGTGCGCCTCGCGGCGGACCTCGGTCCAGGCGTTTTCGTCAAAGACGGGGAAATGGACATCGCCGTCGACCTGGGCGTCGACCTCGGTGAGATAGAGCCGCCTGGCCTTGGGCAGGGCCAGCTCGAACAGGGCGCGGCCGCCGATCACGCAGACCTCGTCGACGCCGTCGTCGGCGGCCTGCTCCCTGGCGATCTGCACGGCTTCCGACCAGGTCTCGCAGGCGATCGCGCCTTCGGCCTCGAAGCTCTGGTCGCGGGTCAGGACGACGTTCATGCGTCCGGGCAGGGGCTTGCGGGGCAGGCTGTCCCAGGTCTTGCGGCCCATGATGATCGGCTTGCCCAAGGTGTTGGCCTTGAACAGGGCCAGGTCCGACTTCAGTCGCCAGGGCAGGTCGCCGTCGCGGCCGATCACCCCTTTGGCGGCGCGGGCGACGACAAGGGCGAGGGTAGGCAGGGTCATGGATCATGATTAGCGGGCGTCGGCCCGGCGCGCCATGGCTTGATCGAAATCTGAACGTTGATCACTCTGGTTCCAACGAACAAAGATCGGGGAGGGCGCGATGTCGGCGACGGCGTTCGAGATGCATATGGCCCGGACAGGCGGGGCCGAGGTCCTGCGCGGGCGCGAGGTCGAGCTGCGACCCCCGGGACCCGGCGAGGCGCGCGTGGCGATCGAGGCCGCGGGCGTGGCCTTCGCCGACATCGTCATGCGCACCGGCCTCTATCCCGGCGTGAAGGCGCCGGTGACTCCGGGCTACGACTTCGTCGGCCGGATCGAGGCGCTCGGCCCGGACGTCGCGGGCTTTCAGATTGGCCAGCGCGTGGCGGCCCTGACGGTCACGGGCTCGTACGCCACGCGCCGCAATGTCGAGGCGCGCTTCCTGGTCGCCGCGCCCGAGGACGCCCCAGCCGAGGCCCTGGTCGCGGGCGTGCTGAACGGCCTGACCGCCTGGCAGATGTTCCACCGCGTCGCGAGCTCCGTGGCCGGCGAGTGGGTGCTGGTTCATGGCGCGGCGGGCGGCGTCGGCGGCCTGCTGCTCGACCTGGCCCGCCTGTCCGGCGTCAAGGCGATCGGCACGGCCTCGGCGGGCAAGCGGGCCGAGGTCGAGGCCAAGGGCGGCGTCCATGTGGATTACCGGGCCGAGGCTGTCGCCGCACGGGCGCTGGAGATCTCCGGCGGCGGCGTGGTCGCGGCGTTCGACCATGTCGGAGGACCGCATCTGAAGGCGGCGTCCCTGGCCGCCCTGCGCGATGGCGGGACGGCGGTGCTCTATGGCGGCTACGACGCGACCAAGGGCGGCAAGGCGCGGCCGGGCGCGATGCTGAAGATGCTGCTGGCCGATCGGCTGTCGGCGCTGAAGCTGTTCAGCGAAAGCCGCGGCGTGGTGGGCTACAACGTCACCTCCTGGCGCAACGCCCGGCCGGAGGCCTACCGCCAGGACCTCGCCCAGATCCTGAAGCTGATCGGAGAGGGCGCGATCCAGCCGACAATCGCCAAGGTCCTGCCGCTCCGCGAGGCTGGCGAAGCCCAGGCGCTGCTGCAGTCGGCGAAGCTGGCGGGGAAGATCGTGCTGAAGCCGTAGATCTCAAGTTCTCAGTTTGTCGATCTATAGTCTTCCAAGAAGTGTTAATCTGATCCCGATTAAGAAGCGAAACACTTTTCCATCAGCGTTCTTCGAGGAGGTTATTTCTGGGGCAAACTTTGGAAATAAAGCGGCATATGTATTTTCGAATTTGTCACAGCTCGATATTAGTTTGAAGTTTCTGGTCAAAAATTTTCGAAGTGCTTTGTATGTGCTGGGATGGTGGCATGAATACGAAATTGCTTCTCGAGTGCGCTGATGCCGGCACATCATTGTTAGTCCGTCGCGAATTAGACCGTGCATGAGGTCATTCGCTAACGGCGGAAGCGATTTCTTGTTTATAGCTCCGGCTGCAATTTCATATAAGCTCAATGTGCGCCCAACAGATTTTTGAAAATTTCTACTGTCTTGATCTGTCTTTCTGGTTGATGAAGACCATTCGGCGAGGGCAGCATCCATCTCTTTGTATAAAGATATGGACTCCGAAACATTTCTTTGTTTTTGGGCCTCTGAAATTTGGCGCCAAGCGAACATTAATGCAATAATTGTAAGTATGGATGAGGTGGATGAGATAAAATCTTTCTCATCCACCATCATTTTATGAAAAAACTAAAAAAATCCCGCATTGCTGCCCTTAGTCTTCAGAGCTTCCACTGTCTACGGGCGGCGGCGGCGGTTCTGGGTCGGGTTCGTAGTGATTGATCGGGACGTTACTTTTCTCGATAGGGCCCCAGTCACCCTCAAAGGGTTTTCCAAACGGATTGATATCTCGCGGGAAGCGCGGGTCTGGCATAGGCGATCTCCTTCAAGACGACCATGCAGAAGATTAAGACGATTTTACCTAGACCGAAACCTCGGCCTTGATGTGCGGGTGGGCCTGGTAGCCCTCGAGCTTGAAGTCCTCGTACTCGAAGCCGAACAGGTCGCGCTTGTCGGCGATCGTCATGGTCGGGAAGTCGAAGGGCTCGCGGGTCAGCTGCTCGCGGGCCTGGTCGAGGTGGTTCAGATAGAGGTGGGCGTCGCCGAAGGTGTGGACGAACTCGCCCGGCTCCAGGCCGACGACCTTGGCGACCATCAGGGTCAGCAGGGCGTAGCTGGCGATGTTGAACGGCACGCCCAGGAAGACGTCCGCGCTGCGCTGGTAGAGCTGGCAGGACAGCTTGCCGTCGGCCACGAAGAACTGGAACAGGCAGTGGCAGGGCGGCAGGGCCATGTCGTCGACGTCGGCCGGGTTCCAGGCCGTGACGATGTGGCGACGGCTGCTCGGATTGGTCTTCAGGTTCTCGACGAGATTGCTGATCTGGTCGATCACCCGCCCGTCCGGCGTGGCCCACGAGCGCCACTGCTTGCCATAGACGGGACCGAGGCCGCCGTTCTCGTCGGCCCACTCGTCCCAGATGCGCACGCCGTTGTCCTTGAGATAGGCGATGTTGGTGTCGCCCTTCAGGAACCACAAAAGCTCGATGATGATCGAGCGCAGGTGCAGCTTCTTGGTCGTCAGGACCGGGAAGCCCTTGGAGAGGTCAAAGCGGATCTGCCGGCCGAAGACGCCGAGCGTGCCCGTACCCGTGCGGTCGCCGCGCTGGACGCCGTGGTCGAGGATGTCGCGCAGCAGGTCGAGATACTGCCGCTCGGGATGGTCGGCGGCGGCTTTCGGGGCGTCGAGGACGGCGGTGATCATGGGGCGATTGTGGAGGCGAATCGCGCCCTTGAACACCTGCGGCGCCCCATGCTGTCCACAGGCGGTGGTCGGTTATCCTCGCCAGAGAACCCCTCCCCCT
Organism: Caulobacter sp.; assembly: GCA_041905125.1. Taxonomy (GTDB): domain Bacteria; phylum Pseudomonadota; class Alphaproteobacteria; order Caulobacterales; family Caulobacteraceae; genus Caulobacter. The sequence continues at coordinate 4,215 of JAYRLX010000256.1, forward strand.
TGCGGGGAGGGGCAGGGGTGGGGGTGTCTGCGCTGGCCCTGGCCGATACGGAGCAACACCCCCATCCCCAACCCTTCCCCGCAAGGGGGAAGGGAGCCCGCCGTGGCCTACTTCGGCGCGAGGCCCGTGTTCAGCACCCAGCCGACGTTGTCGTTTTCGTCGGCCACTTCCCACCACAGCTCCTGCTTGTTGCCCGTCGGGTAGACGGCGGCGCCGGCGGGCAGGGTGCGGATGAGCTTGCCGGCGGCCGCCGGGGTGGCGCGCAGGGCGATCGGACGCAGCGCCGCGAAGGTCTTCTGCGGGGCGGCCGCGGCGGCCGGGCCGCCCTCCGACAGCAGGCCCAAGTCGCCGACCATCTTCGAATAGGCGTTGATGAACGACAGGGTGACGATGCGGCCGATGTCGGTGTCTTCGTAGCCGCCGCCGACCGCGCCGGCGAAACCCAGGCCGCCGCCCGCGCCCCAGCCGATGTCGTTCTTCACCGCGTAGCCTTCCGACACCGACATGGTCTCGGTGGTGCGGACATTGGTCAGCGACAGGACGGTGTTGGCTTCCAGCTTCTTGGTCTTGATGCCGCCGACCAGGCCGCCGACGCGGCCGCCGATCATGCCGCCGATGGCGCCGGCCACCGCGCCGCCGCCGACATTGCTGTTGCTGCCCTGGACCTCGGCGACCAGCACGTAGTCGGCCGCCTTCACCTGGCCCTGGCCGACGTTGCTGCCGCGCTGCAGGCCCAGGTTGCCGCCGATGGCGCGTTCCTTCTCGGCCGCGCTGAGGCCGGCGCCCCGGTCGACCAGGTTGAAGCAGCCCGAGCGCTGGACGATGGCGCGCAGCACCTTCTGCGGCGAGGCGAGGTTGTACTGGGTCCAGCCGCTGGAATCGTCGCCGTCGACGATCGACAGCGTGCCCAGCTTGCGCGTGCAGTGCGGGACCTCGCCAGACGCCTGGGTCTGCATCTGCTGGCCCTTGCTGGCCTTGGCCTGGGCGAAGCCGGTGGCGGGCGTGATGGCGGAAAGCGCCAGGCCGACGACCAGCGCGCTGCGGAAGGCTTTCATCTCTTGGCATTCCCCGAACAAGTGTGCGGGCGCACTCGTACAGGTGAATTTTTACAAAGCAAAGTTACGGCGCCGTTAGCCAGCGAAACCGCCTTCGTCCAGGAACTCCTGCTCGGCCGCCGTCGTCTCGCGCCCCAGGCCCCCGTTCCGGTGCGGGAAGCGCCCGAACCTGGCGATGATGTCGCGGTGCATGAGCGCCCACTTCATCGACTCCTCGTCGCCGGTGTCGGCCTGCAGGCCGGCGAACAGCTGGACGCTGAACTCCTGGTCGACAAGCGACTCGGAGTGTTCGAACGGCAGGTAGAAGAACGGGCGCAGCGCCGGCTCGATGGCGGGGTCGTGGTCGTGGCCGGCGGCGATGGCGGCGCGGGCGAACATGCGGGCCAGCGGATCGGTCGCGAAGGCGTGCGGCGTATTGCGGAACATGTT
>JAYRLX010000257.1:0-5695 GCA_041905125.1 Caulobacter sp.
GATCAAGCAGCTGATTTCGACCTCGACCGGTCAGGTCGAGACCGGGGTGGGCCTGGTGGCCCGCACGGGCGAGGCGCTGCAGCGCATGGTGTCCCAGATCTCGGAGATCGACGCGCTGGTCTCGGAAATCGCCGGCTCCGCCCAGGCCCAGGCCCAGGGCCTGGCCCAGGTCAACACCGCCGTCGCCCAGATGGACCAGGTGCTGCAGGAGAATGCCGGCATGGTCGAGGAAACCTCCGAGGCGACCCAGACCCTGAACGCCGACGCGGCCCTGCTGGCGGAACTCGTCGACCAGTTCGACCTGCCCCACGGCCCGCCGACCATCGAGCGGCTGCGGGCCTAGGGCGCGCGCCCAGGTCAACCGCCGGAACCGAACGGGTCGGCGCCGCGTTAGGGCGCATCAACCCCAAGCTCCCGGGACGAATCTGGGCCCCGGCGTTCGCCGGGGAGGTCGGATTGAAGTGAGAGACACAAGCTTGACCTCAAGCTTGGCCCCTCTTGCTTATCCAGAACCGGGCGCCTATCCTCCCAGCCCCCGGTCACGAGCGCCCGTGACCGGAAGTCTTTCCTCCCAAGGCGTCCGAGCTAAAATCCGCAATGGAAAAAGTGCCGATGACCGTCGGGGGTTATCAGACCCTCGACGAAGAACTGAAGCGTTTGAAGACCATCGAACGACCGGCGGTGATCGCCGCGATCGCCGAGGCGCGCTCGCACGGCGATCTGTCGGAAAACGCCGAGTACCACGCCGCCAAGGAGCGTCAGGGCTGGATCGAAGGCCAGATCGCCGAGATCGAGGACAAGATCGCTCGCGCGCAGGTCATCGACGTCTCGAAGCTCTCGGGCAAACAGGTCAAGTTCGGCGCCACCGTCTCGGTGATCGACGAGGACACCGAGGAAGAGGCTCGCTACCAGATCGTCGGCGACCACGAGGCCGACGTGAAATCGGGCCGCATCTCGCTGTCCTCGCCGCTGTCGCGCGCGATGATCGGCAAGGAAGTCGGCGAGGTGGTCGAGGTCAACACGCCCGGCGGCGTGAAGGCCTACGAGATCACCAAGGTCGAGTGGCTGTAAGGCGCTTCGCCTTAGCTAAGCCACAAGTCTGATCGAACAAGACAAGGTCGTTCCCGGCGGATCAGCCAAGGGGCGGCCTTGTTTCGTTTGTGTTGTCGGGGTGACGACTTGGCCGAAACGCCGAAACCTCCGCTGAAGGTCTGGGCCGTGTCCGACGGCCGCGCCGGCATCGAGGCCCAGGTCGTGGGCCTGGCCGACGCCCTGTCGCGCCTGGTCCCCTGCGAGGTCACGATCAAGCGCGTGGGCTGGAAGGGCCGCACCGGCCGGCTGCCCTGGTGGCTGAACCTGTTCCCGCGCCGCTGGCTGACGCCCGAGAGCGAGATCCCGGGACCGAAGGACGCCGAGGCCTGGCCCGACGTCTGGCTGGCCGCCGGCCGCGCCACCTTGCCCCTGTCGATCCGCGCCAGGCGCTGGTCGGGCGGCAAGACCTATGTCGTGCAGGTGCAGGACCCGCGCGTTCCGGCCAGCATGTTCGACCTGGTCATCCCGCCCAAGCACGACCGCCTGACCGGCGACAACGTCCTGCCGATCACCGGCTCGCCGCACCGGGTGACGCCCGAGCGCCTGGCCAGCGAGGCCAAGGCCTTCAAGCGCCTGATCGATCCGCTGCCGCGTCCGCGCGTGGCGGTGCTGGTCGGCGGCAAGTCCAAGGCCTTCGATCTCTCCAGCGAGCGCGCCGCCCAGATCGCCCACTCCATCCAGATCCCCCTGGAGCAGGAGGGCGGCTCGCTGATGATGACCTTCTCGCGCCGCACGCCCGAGCCGGCCCGCGCCCTGATGACGGCCCGCCTGCGCCATCTGCCGGGCGTCATATGGAACGGCGAGGGGCCCAACCCCTACTTCGCCTTCCTGGCCGCCGCCGACTACATCCTGGTCACCGAGGACTCGACCAACATGGCGACCGAGGCGGCCTCGACCGGCAAGCCGGTGTTCGTGCTGAAGATGGACGGCGCCAGCCTGAAGTTCCGCCTGTTCCACGAGGAGCTGGAGCGCATGGGCGCGGCGCGGCCCTATGGCGGCGCCTTCCACGGCTGGACCTACGAGCCCGTCAACGAGACCGACCGCGCGGCCCGCGAGGTGCTGGCGCGGCTGGGGATTGAGGTTGAAGAGGGCAAGCGGAAGCGCGGGCCGCGCGCGAAAACCCCTCTCCCTGAGGGAGAGGGCGGGGCCCATCCCAACGCAGGCGGGATGGGAGGGTGAGGGGTTACGCCCTCGCCATCCGAAACTCCCGACCCCAGCTTTATCCAGACAGGGTGAAACCTCTCACCCTCCCATGCTGCGCATGGGCCCCTCCCTCTCTCTAGGAGAGAGGGCTTTCTTTATGCCGCCACGACCGCCTCGACGACGTGGGCGCGGTAGAGGACCGCGATCAGGTCGGTCTGGGTGATCACGCCGATCAGCCGCCGGTCGGCGTCGACGACCATGGCCTCGTGCGTGTGGCCGCTGGACAGGATCGGCAGCAGGGCGGCGATCGGGGTCGCCTCGGTCACCTTGTGGACCTCGGGGTCCAGCGCCGCCTCGACCGGGCGGCGGCGGTTGGCCTGCAGCTCGGCCCGGCGGGCCATGCCGATGACGCGGTTTTCGCTGTCCACCACCGGCGCGGCGCGCAGGGCGTGTTCGCCCAGATAGGCCAGGGCGCTGTCGGCCGACTGGTCGTGATGCAGCTTGATCACATCGCGGGACATCACGTCGCCGCAGCGGATCTGGCTGTGCAGACGCTGGGCGGCCGACAGCTCGACCTGGCGGAACAGCGCGTCCAGGTCCTCGCGGCTGACGTCCAGAAGCTCGCCATAGCGAGCCAGCGCCTGGTCGAGGTCGACGGGGCTGTAGCCGATGCGGGCGGCGGGGGCGGGGTCCTGGGTGTGGTGCGGGCTGGCGGGGGCGACCGGGGCCCGGTGCGGATAGGCGTGGCCGGTCAGGCGCCCCCAGGCGATCCCCGCGCCGGTCAGCAGCAGGGAGTCCAGCGCTACCGGGTTCAGCGCGAACAGATAGCCGGCCTTGGCGACGGCCGGGCCGCCGATCACGCAGATCAGCGCCACGGCGCCGCCCGGCGGATGCAGGCAGCCCAGCAGCATCATGGTCGCGATCGCCAGACCCACCGCCAGCGGCGCGGCGATCAGGGGCTGCGGAATCAACAGGGCCACCGTGATGCCGATCAGGGCCGAGACAATGTTGCCGCCCAGGACGGATCTCGGCTGCGCCAGCGGGCTGGCCGGCACGGCGAAGACCAGCACCGCCGAGGCGCCGATCGGCGCGACCAGCAGCGGATGCAGCCAGTCGCCGCCGCCGACCGCCAGTCGTCCCAGCACGCCGGCGAACAGCAGTCCCAGCAGCGCGCCGCCGCCGCCGCGCAGGGCGTCGAGCGGACGGATGGGCGTCTTGCCGCGAACGAGGGCGTGGAGGCGTGAGCTCATGGCCGCGCTCTTAGACCGAGCGTGGCGGTTGGTCTTTCGGTTTTTTGTACAGGCGGTTCAAGAAAAGCGCGGCGGGTGCTCCAGCGGCCGCAGGTCCGGCTCGACCCACCCCCGTCGCGCCTCGACCGAGAACAGGCGCTCGCGCGACCAGTAGGTCAGCGGCCAGGCCTTGTCGCCCATCGGCGTCGCCAGCAAGCCAGCGACGGCCTCGGCGTCGTCGACCCCCGGCGGCAGGGCGGCGACGAAGGCGCGGATGGCGGCCAGATAGGCCTGGGTGATGGTCTCGTGATAGCCGCTGGCGTCGTCGTTCACCCCGCCGACCGACACGTTGTAGCCCTGGATGATCCCCGGCAGGTCGCGCTCCAGCCCCGCGTCGCGGGTGCGGACGAGGCGCAGGGTGGCGGCCAGGTGCGCGGCGTGCGTCCAGCGTTCCTTGGGCAAGGTGCGGCCGACCAGACCCTCGGCGAGGGCGGCGATCTCTTCGTTGGCGTAGGTCATGGAACGGTGTTAGCCGATGGCGGGCGGCGGTGGCTAGAGCGGCCGCGACGGCCGCCGATGCTCATCCAGCGGAATGACCACGTCGGCGGCGCCGGGCAGGTCTTCCGCGATCCAACGGGTCAGGCGTTCGTAGTGGGCGACGAAGCGGTCGAGGGCGGCCTCGTTCATCGCCAGGCCGGGATCGCGCCCCCCGGCGGCGAGGCGGGCGCGCAGGCGGGCCTCCTGTTCGCCGCGCCAGGCGCGGACGACGGCGAAGTCCGGGGCGGTCAGCAGCACCAGGCGGTCGAGCCGCGCGAACAGCGGCGCATAGGGTCCCGCCAGCGCCGCGTTGGCGAAGCCGCGCCAGGCGCCGTCCGGGTCCTCGTCGCGCTCGAGGGCGTTGACCGGCGCGGCGAGCATCGCCGCCGGCTGCGGCCGCGCACCGACGCACCAGCCTTCCAGCAGCACGACATCGACCGGTCCTTCGACCCGCGGCCAAGAGGTCTCGGGCGCGCGGTCGTCGGTCGCCTTATCGAAGCGGGGCAGGGCGGTGATCTCCGGCCGCCCCAGCGCCTGCAGCACCGCCAGGCCCAGCGCCGGATCGTGCGTGCCGGGAACGCCGCGTGTCGCCAGCAGCGGATGGACTTCGCGGCCCAGCCGCGCGCGCTCGGCCTTGGTCAGGTAGAGGTCGTCGATCGACAGGGTTGCGACCTTCAGCTCCCGCCCGGCCAGCAGTCGCCCGACCAGCGCCGCCAGGGTCGACTTGCCCGAGCCCTGGGGGCCGCAGATCCCGACGACCAGCGGCGAGCGCCCCTCGGGCGCCCAGCCGGCGATCCGCGCCGCCAGCGGCCGGTGCAGGCGATCGGCCAGGTCCGCGAAGCGCTCGGGCAGGCCCTCGTCGCGAACGAAGGCGGCGACGAGGTCGGCCTCGCGGGGCATCAGTAGGGATTGGCCCAGCGCACCGTCTCGGGCAGGGGCAGGCTGGCCTCGAACACCAGGCCCTCGGCGCGGAAGTCGAAGCGGGCGTGGCCCTTCTGCTCGCGCCGGATCGAGCTCTCGATCAGCCGGGTGCCAAAGCCCCGGGTCTTGGGCGGTGTGACCGGCGGGCCGCCGACGTCGCGCCAGGTGAAGCCGAGGTTGCCGGTCACCGGATCGAGCCGCCAGGAGACCTCGACCTCGCCGCCCGGGACCGACAGCGCGCCGTACTTGGCGCTGTTGGTGGCCAGTTCGTGGAAGACCATCGACAGGCCGACGGCCGTGTGCGGGGCCAGCGCGACGGCGGGCCCTTCTCGGCGCACCCGGCCGACGTGCGCGCCCAGGGCCTTCTGGACCAGCTGGTCCATGTCGGCCTCGCGCCAGCCAGTCTTGGTCAGCAGGTCGTGGGCGCCGGACAGGGCGATCAGCCGTTCGGTGAAGACGTCCACCGGCGCGCCGTCGGTCTTCAGGAAGGTCTGGCGGGCCAGGGCCTGAACGGTGGCCAGGGTGTTCTTCACGCGGTGGTTCAGCTCGTTGATCATCACCACCTGCCGCTCCTCGCGGGCCTTCAGCTCGCGGGAGGCTTCGCGCAGGGCCGAGTGGACGGCGGCGATCTCTTCCAGGCTGTCGGCGTCCGACGGCGGCAGGGTCTGGCCGCGCCCGATCGCGGCGGCGTCGCTGACCAGGCGTCGCATCTCGCCATTGATCCGGCGGGCGTAGAGCAGCGACAGCGTGATCCCCAGGACCAGCAGCGCCAG